>CAZAIV010000134.1:0-2187 GCA_964485315.1 uncultured Gammaproteobacteria bacterium | reverse complement strand
TGGAGTGTCGAAGGTTTCAGAGAAGAAGGGATTGCGCCGGCGGAGATGGGATGGGGTACCCATGAGAAAAGAGTCCCATACCAAGCAAGTTTCCATCAAGGTGGACCGGAGAATCAAATATGTTTGGCCAAAATGGGGATTAAAACATGGGTCAGAAGCTGGGTTCCAAGCGGTGAGATAACAGGTATGATCGTCAGACATGGGGAAGCCTTCACTATTTCCGATCATCTTACCGTCTGGAAGAACAACAGACCAATTTACCGACCAACGGTGCATTATGCATATTGTCCTGCTGATGTAGCGATAAACTCGCTTCATGAACTTGAGATGAGACAATTCGATCTACAGAAAAAGCAAAGGATACTAACAGATGAAATTATCAGTGGGAGAGATGAATTGGGGGTCTTAATCATGGGACATGATTTCAAATCCTGGTGGGCAGGATCATTATTGGATATTGAGGAAACACGAAAGTTAGCGCCTCATCAAAACGCGACAACACTTCAGGTAGCATGTTCTGTCGTCGCTGCTGTTGTTTGGATGATAAGAAATCCTCAACAGGGAGTCTGTGTGCCTGATGATTTACCTCATACGGAGATATTGAATGTTGCAAAGACATATCTTGGTCCATTTATATCTCAACAGGTTAACTGGACACCGTTAAAGACAAATGTGGATTTATATGGAAAATATAATGATATAAAATTTGATTATGATGACCCCTGGCAGTTCCACAATTTTCTTATAGAGTAAGATGTCTTACACAAATAATCTGAGATTTCCTCAATGAAGACTAACACTAAAACGTAACTGGAAAAGGCAATGTATATAATTTTTTTTGCAACCCATAACGAAGTCTATTAAGAATAGATGTGGAATAATTCATAGAAAGAAAATCATGCTTGGGTCTATAATATACATTTGCCAAGGAAAAATTTTCTACATTAATAAAAAGTTTTCTGACTGCTTCATCAATAGAATTCCCCGATCCGGTAATAGGACATAATGCCCAGTCATATCCAACGATTCTCATTTTATCATTTTTTGTTTTTCTTTGAACATCCCATGTCCAAATATCATCAGCGCTTTCATCCGTATAATTTACGGAGGCGCCGGAAAGGAGATGCCTCTCTGAATGATCCCTATGCAAATTAAATAAAGTAACAGAAGCGGCAACCGTCCCTAATGTAAAAGGATTTTTCTTTTTTATTATATTTTCGAAAAAATAACCTGCATATGGCATTTGTGAGAGATGAGCAAACATAGAATTATATCCCGGACGGTTAGGGCAAAATTCACTGAAATATGTGTCGCCTGTTTTTTTATCAATAAGCAAACAGGCATCCCAAATGAAAAGTCCCTTATGCTTTCTTGCAAGTTTATCGACAATCGGCGGGAAAGCGATATCATTTATTTTACTATCCAAACTAATAGGAAAATTTAAGTCAGCAGCACATCCCGTTTGTATTGAGATATTCCCACTTCCTATTGGTTTATTCTCAATATCCATTGAAAGAGCGATCGGTACGCCATCATAAAAAAATTTCTCCGGACGAAATTCCATTACGGAAGTGATCTTTCTTTCCAGTATAAATCCTGCTTCTTCGTAATCCTCCTGAAACGCATCAAGTGTTTCTATGATTTGCCATTTAGCCAGTTCGGGATCATCAGTGTCAGGAATGAGTGTTGGAGCTTCGTGAACTTTCCCTTTAATAACCCATACTTTCCCTCCGTTCGTCTCTTTTAAGAATTTCTTCGCTCGTCTCACCGAACGAAATTCTTCTTTTTCGGCAATTTTCACATTTGGATAGTATTTTTTAACAAAGTCTTTTGCCGCATCCCTATCTACCTCAAATAGTCTGTCTTTTTCAGTCGGGGAATTACTATTCATAAAACCCATTTCCTGAACTTGTTCTGCATAACGAAACAAAGTATTGTAATCAAAGAAGACAAAGTATTCTTCGGGATGTTTTATTCTCTTCATCTTCTTTAGTAGCAAATCTGCGGGAACTTTCTCAACAATATTTTTATAAAGAGACAGTCGTCTCTTATTTTCCAAAAATGACTCTTGCCCGTCGGATCGTTTTTCCTCGCTTGTTAATGTCATTTTTTTCTCTTCAACGACCCCGACAATAACGTCATTTCCTTCTTCTTGTAACCGTTTTGCAATCGGGAACCCATCCCCCT
>CAZAIV010000133.1:0-5352 GCA_964485315.1 uncultured Gammaproteobacteria bacterium | reverse complement strand
CACCTTTTTAATTTTTTTCTCCGCTGCTGCTTTCGCCAAGGCTATTCCCAATGCTTTCGCTTTCTCTGTTTTGTTTCCTTTCATGTCCGCACTTTGACGCATTCCCAGAATCGTTTTCCGCAAAGAATCATCGATAATTTGTGTCGAAACGAAACGGTTCGAACGATAGACACTCAAACGCGGACGAATACTCGTCCCCTGTATCTTTCCCCGAACTCTTCTCTGTCTTTGTAATTTTTGTCTATTTTTCATAATACTGATTCATGATTCTGGCTTGTCCAGAATCTCTTTTAGATCCTTCTCAGCCAATGGCTGATCAGAATGAGGCAAAGCCTCACTTCGTTCCTACTGCTTTTGCTGCTTTCCCTGCTTTACGCCGTATATATTCTCCTACATACTTAATGCCTTTCCCTTTATACGGTTCAGGCGGCTTTATGGCACGTATCTCAGCAGACAGTTCACCGACAAGCGATTTATCAAATCCTGATATGGTAATCACATTTTCCGAAACTGCCAGTGTCGTCCCCGGCCTTGCCTTAATCTTCACCGGATGAGAAAATCCAAGCGATAGCACCAAATCCATTCCCTGCATTTGCGCACGATATCCGACACCGCTTAGCTCAAGTTTTTTTTCAAACCCTGTGTCAACGCCTTTAACCATATTTGCCAGAGTCGCACGAGTCAATCCATACAATGCGCGCTTTGTTTTATCATTCTCGTCTTTCTGCGAGACCACTAACGTATCATCCTGCAAGACTGCCGCAATACCCTGCGGAAGACTAAAATGCAGTTCTCCCTTCGTCCCTTTCACCGACACCCTGTCACCAGAAAGCGTAACCGTTATTCCCTGTTTTACTGTAATTGGCATTTTCCCTATTTTTGACATATAATCCCATCTTGTCATCCTGAACGAACGTGAAGGATCTCATTTCAAATTAGATACTTCTCAGCCAATGGCTGATCAGAATGACACTTTTTACCAAATTTGGAAAAGCAACTCGCCTCCAATGCCTTTCTTATTCGCTTCTTTACTCGACATGACACCGGTACTCGTGGACAGAACAGAAACAACCGACGGATTATATTTTTCAGTCATGCTCTTTTTTGTCTTAAAGATACGAAGAGACGGTTTCGAGACAACTTTTACTCCCGCGACTGCCGGCTTTCTATTAACGAAACGCAACTGCACGATAAGTTCCTTTTTCCCGTTAACAGTTTCTTCCTTCACTCCCGCGAGAAACCCTTCTTTAATCAATACCTTCGCTATTGCGCGACTTATTTTCGAATACGGCATTCGAATTTCCTGTCGTCTTGCTAATGACGCATTTTTGATCCTGATAATAAAATCTGCAACGTGATACATAATATAATTACCAGCTTGCTTTTAATACGCCAGGTAATTCTCCTTTCGATGCCCGCTCCCGGAAACATAATCGACATAAGCCGAATCTGCGCATATAGCCACGGGAACGACCGCAAATCGCGCAAATATTCTTATATCTGCCCGTAAATTTTAATTTTCTATTATATTTAACTATGTCTGATGTTTTTGCCATATTTTTCGCTTTGCTCCAATGCAAAATGTAAAATGAAAATTGCAAAATGAGATACTGATTATACGTTATCTTAGCCTCACAAAGCAAGTTTTTGCTTTACATTTTTCATTGTAAATTTTTCACTTCGTAAACGGTATTCCCAATGCTTCAAGTAAAGCAATGCCCGCTGCATTATCCTTCGCGCTTGTCACGATAATCACTTCCAGTCCTTGTGCTCTTTCGACAGTTGACTGGTCAATCTCGGGAAAAACAGCATATTCACTAAACCCAAGCGTATAATTCCCTCGTCCGTCGAAACTTGTTCTGCTCACACCTCGGAAATCCTTGATCCGCGGCAATACGATATCGATAATTTTCTCAAGGAATGCATACATTCTCGTTCCGCGAAGGGTTACCGCCACGCCGATCTGATCTCCTTCACGTAACTTAAATGTTGCAATTGATTTGCGCGCTTTTATAATCTTCGGTTTTTGACCGGTTATCTGTGTCATCGCGCTTGCAGCCCTTTCAATATTCTTCTTATCGACAACAGCATCTTTTACCCCCATATTCACTACAATTTTCTTTATGACAGGAACAGCCATCGGATTTTTAATCCCTAATGCTTGTTGTACTTTTTTAGCAATCTCTTTTTTATATCGTATTTGTAATGGTTCCATAAGATTTATATCGACTTTCCGCATTTTTTACAAATTCGTTCTTTTGCCCCCTTCACGTTGGTAAATCCAAGTCTCGCCGGTTCTTTACATTTGGGACAGAGAAAAAGAAGATTCGCCACAGGCAGCGGTTTGGTAATTGTGACTATTTCTGACTTTTGTCCCTGGGTACGCGCCTTCGTATGCCGTTTATATTGATTAACCCCCTCAACCACCACTTTTCCTTCTTTTCCCAATACACGAATGATCTTTCCGGTTTTCCCGGCATCTTTTCCCCTGGTCACTTTCACTTCATCATTTTTTCTTAATTTCATAGTACACACAGTCCTTTCAACTTATACGACCTCCGGCGCCATACTGGCAATTTTCGTATAACCGGCATCACGAACTTCCCGCGCAATCGGTCCGAAAATTCTTGTCCCTCGGGGATTTTTGTCTTTCGGATTATCGATCACAACTGCAGCATTATCAGAAAAGCGAACATACGACCCGTCCGCTCGTCGATGTTCCTTTCGTGTTCGCACAAGAACTGCTTTCACAATTTCCCCATCTTTTACCGTCCCATTCGGGATAGCGGATTTCACTACACAATTTAACACATCACCAACGTATCCGAATCGCCTTTTAGAACCTCCAAATACATGGATGACTTGTAATATACGTGCACCTGAGTTATCAGCCGCAGTCAGCATTGAGCGCATCTGTATCATAGAACTTTCTCCAATAAAAAATGTTTTTGCTTCGACATGGGTTTTGTTTCGACAATCGTTACTCTGTCTCCGACTTTTACTGTTTTCCCGTCTATCGCAACTTTAAATTTCTTACTCTGTTTGAGCAACTTTTGATAGAACGGATGAGGGACTTTCCGTGTAACTTCGACGATTACTGTCTCTTGCATTCCGGTTGAGACAACTGTCCCTGTCATAGTCTTAGCCATTTTTTTTCTCCTTTCTTTGCAATTGTGTTAAAAGATACGCAATCTCTTTTTTCTTCCAAAATAAACTGCGCATATCTTTTAACTTCGCCATACGAAAATCCATCTGCATATCAAATAACAATTTTCTTGTCTCAAGCATTTGTTTTTGCAATTCTTCTGTTGATTTTTTTGCTAAATCTTTTATATCTCGTCTCCTCATATTATTTCACCTTTTGTAATAAACCGCGTTTTAATAGGTAACTTATGTGACGCCAAACGTAATGCTTCGCTTGCTACCTCCAGCGTCACGCCGCCCATTTCAAACAATATTCTTCCCGCTTTCACAGGCGCGACATATTCTGCCACATCACCTTTTCCGCCTCCCATTCTGACTTCCGGCGGTTTTTTGGTAATTGGTTTATCCGGAAAGATACGAATCCAAAGCCTTCCGCCGCGCGCAGTGAAATGGGTAATTGAGCGTCTTGCCGCTTCAATCTGCCGGCTCGTGATCCAACCCATATCCAATGCGGTTAATCCGTACTCTCCATACGTCAATGTTGTTCCGCGATATGCCGCTCCTTTCATGTGACCACGCATCTGTTTTCTGTATTTTACTCGTCTTGGTACTAACATATACGTCAGTTCAAAGTTAAAAATGAAAAGTTGTAAATTAAGTTATTGGTTCTGAAACTTTTAACTTTACACTTTTAACTTTTAACTTATTCCTCCTCCTTTTTATTGATCCATACTTTTACTCCGATATATCCTTTTTTTGTTAACGCCGGAAAATCCGCATAATGAATATTTCCCCGGATTGTTGATAACGGCACTGTTCCCAATTGTACTTTCTCTGTTCGATGGATTTCGGCGCCGGCGATGCGTCCGGCAATCACGATTCTGACTCCCAAAGCACCGCTGCTCATGACTTTATCCGCTGTCGTGACTAAAACGCGTTTGTACGGTAAACGTCTGACCAGTTGATCTGCAATATTCTTTGCCACAAGATATGCATCCAAATTCGGTTCTTTCACACCCTGAATATCCAGATCAAGTCTTGGCGCGCTTTTCCCATGTGCCTTAATCAAAAATCCGATGATAAATTTTTTTAAGTCTTCTATCCCCGACCCGCCTCTGCCGATAACCATACCCGGTTTTGCAACATAAATAATAATTTTGATCGTGTTAATTGAGCGTTCTATTTCAACCTTTGCCGCTCCTGCCCGCTCCAATCGCTTAAGCAAAATCGTCCGGAGGCGATAGTCTTCCAGCACTGTATTCTTATATGTTTTCTCATTGAACCACCTACTTCCCCATGTATGTATAACCTGCATTCTGACGAGATGTGGATTTACTTTTTGTCCCATATGAATTAATAAACAAATAATCCAATAATCGAATATACTAATGAGGATAATTTCATTTGTTTATTTGACTATTTGTTGATTGGATTATTTTGTCTGCCTCCTTTCGCTTCCGGTAAAGCCTTCACTTCCAAAGGCTTGTCTTCTAATATCACTGTAATATTCGTCGATCGTTTTTTATAGGCATGAATTCTTCCTCGTGTCGAAGCATGAAATCGCTTCAACGCTTGTCCGTCATTCACGACAATCTTAGAAATAAACAAATTTTCCCGCTGTACATGCGCGTTATTGACCGCATTTGCAACTGCGCTCTGCATGACATCCGCAAGGATACCGGCTGCACGCTTTCTGATCAATGGCAATTGCACTACTGCTTGTTCCAACGGCATTTTTCGCACTGCATCCGCTACCAGGCGAACCTTTCTTGGACTGATTCTGACTTGTTTCAAATGTGCTTGTACTTTCATACGTCTATCTTAAATCTTACATCTCAAATTTTATATATCTTTTTGAGATTTGCGATTTGATTTTTGAGATCTCACTATGTTTTACTGATTTCCCGAGCGACTATTCTTCCGTGACTCCTAAATGTTCTTGTTGGTGAATATTCACCAAGCCTGTGGCCAACCATACTTTCCGAAATAAGGATGTTAACGAAAATTCTCCCGTTATGTACTGCGATTGTATGTCCGACGAATTCAGGCGGAACCTGACATGCCCTTGCCCACGTTTTAATCGCCGCGTGTTCACCGCTCTGCTTCTGCTTCAAAACCTTCTTCAGAAGTTTTTCATCAATATATGGACCTTTTTTGCTGCTTCTTGCCATCTAATGTTTTCCCTTCTTTCTTCTTTCAACAATATAC
>CAZAIV010000132.1:0-2346 GCA_964485315.1 uncultured Gammaproteobacteria bacterium | reverse complement strand
ATTCTTACCTCTCTGTTTGACACCTGGAATTTGCAAGGATTAAATCCTCTTGATCAATGCCGACTCCTCTTAGCAACGTATTAGAAGTGTGAACTCATTCCTACTAACATACCCCTTGACAAATTATCTGTTCTATGATGTATGATAATTATGGAGTAAATAATTATGGCAAAAAAGAAAGCATCCAAAAACAATGGGTACAGTAGCAGAACCGCAGAGCATCACACAACAATTCTCCTTCTCGCAGGTGCGTTCTTCGTTGTCATTCTTCTTCTGACTTTCAATTGGGATAAGCTTGTATCACATACGGCATATGCTCCTTCATCTCAGGTTATGCAGCCGTTGACAGAGAGCGCGAATATGGCCGGAGCGGGAAGCCCGGCGCCGACGAATCCTGACGAAGTAAACGTTACTATTACAAGTAATGGATTCGATCCTGCGACAGTAACCGTGAAAGTGGGAGCGCCTGTAACATTTACGAACAACGATACCACGAGTCATACGGCGACAGTGTATAGCGGGACACTTGATACGGGTATTATTCCTGTGGGGCTAAGTAAAACTATTTCGTTCCATACTGCCGGAACATATACATATACCGATGTATATAACAGCGATTGGAAAGGTACTATTATTGTACAGTAACGATTTTACTCTATACAGATTATAATTCAATCGGGAATTCGTAATCTGTTTTTTTTGTCAGCATATTCTGTAAAGGCAATACTTTGATTTTCTCTCTATTCTGCGGATTCTTAAGAAATCGTGTAAGAATCTTGTATGTATCGAGATCAAAATGTATATCCCGTTTCAATGATTCATTCGAAAGGTCTCCGCTGAACAGAACACTTCCTATATAACACCATTTATCCACGATAAAATATTCTTTCTTCTCGCTTACAGGATTATATTCTTCAATCGCAATCGGTCCTCGAAACGGCCAGGGTTTTATTTTCAAACTTGAGAAAGCGCTGAGAAATCTGATCATGTATTTCAGCGCCGGTTCTTTCTGGACACATGCTCCTTTACAAATACCGAGACGATAAGAGAAGCATCCGGTATTTGTCTTTTCAATACCGAGCAGTTTGTCGCATAATTGATACTCTTTTACCATGCGTGCCAGATAGTCTTTCGCCTGTTTGCGCGATCTGAAAAACCCGATGAATGATGGAAGCAGATTCGGGTCAATCGTCTCGAGTATTTTCATTTTCACCGTGGGATAACCGAATGCGTCAGTAGCGCTCGTCAATGCCACAAGTTCGCGTTGCTGCCGCAGCATACGGTTATATATCGGAAGCATCGTTTTGATTAATTGTGATTCGACAAAAAGCGCGCCAAGCTCGCCTGCAGTCACTATCGTTTCAATCCGTTCGATTTGTTGTGCTATTTTCATCTCAGCACTGTTATGAATGTCTGCGCTGAAATGAGAAAGCACTCTGTCTTTTATGTTTTTACTTTTTCCGATATATAAAGGTATTTGAGCAGTGTTATTGGTTATTTGTAATTTGTAATTTGTTTTTTTTGTTTCGTCCTTTCCACCCCTGTCTCGCTTCGCTCGCAGGCGATCTCCGTCGCTTCGCTCGTCCGATCCATAGAAGATGTAGACGCCGGGTTGTTCGGGGAGGATGTCGATATCTTCCATCTTCAATTTTGGCGGTAATGATGGTTTTTTCATGACTATATCGATAGCGGTTTCCATAACGTTTTGCGGGAACATCGTTTGTATTTTTGTATAAAATTGATACAACAGATGCGCATCATCAAGCGCCCGGTGACGATTTTCGCAAACCAGTTGCAGCCGCCGCATGACGGCATCAAGGTTATGGTGGCGATGAGTAGGGAAAAGATGGCGCGACAGCTTTACCGTGCAGCATTGTTTGGGAGAAAATTGTATATGTTCCAGAGAAAATTCATATTTAAGAAAACCATAGTCGAAGCGGGCATTATGAGCGACGAAAAGACAACCGTCAATCAGATCGAATACCTGTTGTTTTACATCCTGAAACGTAGGTTTTCGTTCCAGATCTTGGGCTGTAATTCCTGTAAGATGGGTTATTTCGGGGGGAAGATGGCGCTGCGGATTCAGCAGTTGGTTAAAGGTCTTAACAATTTGATTGTTTTCGACTCTTACTATGCCGACTTCAATCACACGGTCGAACTGAAAGCGTGCTCCGGTAGTCTCGAGATCAACAAAAGCAATTTTACTTGGCAGCATAGTAGATGAACATACTAACAAAAATTGATCCATCTAGCAATGCTAGGTCTTTTTCATGTAGAATTAAGAAATCTCTGTAAAATAATAACATGGCTTTACTGTTACTATTTGCTTTTCTTGCGGGATTTGTC
>CAZAIV010000131.1:0-7878 GCA_964485315.1 uncultured Gammaproteobacteria bacterium | reverse complement strand
CTTTATAAATTATCTAAAATAAAAGAGACTCTTTCTTGTATTTTCATAACCGGTACTCTAATAACTATATGGCCTGTATCTTTATAGCTTTCTTCAAGTAATGAATCAATTCTCTTAGCTACTACGGCATTCTCGGTCCGGGCATAGTCTGATTGATATTCTAACATATCAAGCAGAAATACTTTTGCGTAAGAATATTTCCTTATTACTTTTTGTAAAAAGGGGTCTTGTCCCTTACCAATTACTTCATAGTATGCAAGACTATCATGTATACCTCGATCGAAAAAAATTATTTCTTCAGGAGAAAGTTTTTTTTCTGTATTTATTTTGAGTTTCAATAATACTTGTTGGAAAATATACTCACTTTTTCTAATTTCATCTATAGATTTACCTTTTTTTCTTTCCTGATCAATGTATGTCCTGGCCGCTTCAGGAATAATCTTATATCCAAGTTTTTGCAACTGTTTTAATGTAGCAGTTTTACCTGAACACGGAGATCCTGTTATAACATACCATTTATTTATCATCTCTTTCTATCTTTCGACGCCTCCTCTATGGGTGATGTTTTCTATACCGATACCGTTACTAATAAAAATATTTCGCAATGAGACACCTTGTCTTAAACTTGCTTCATGGTTAACTAGAACATTTCCTATACTTCTCCAATTTCCAAACGTGACAACTCCTGATCCTCTATCCGTATGATATGTCTCTCCTTCTTTAAATAAACCTGCAGTTACTTGACTTCTCTGACCTAACAAAATATCTTTTTTCGGATAATCGCCAAAATAAGCAATTTGTCCTGCGCGTTCTATTGGAGCAAATGTATTGTTATGCTCTGCTGCAAAACCTTCAATCTTTCTCCAATCTCTGTAAGCCAGGCCCAGTGTAAGCGGACCTGGTTTATTTCTCAGCCGGGAAAGTCTTGGTTGATCCATACCTCTAATATCATCATCTGTGATCATGAGATCCGGTTGGTTTAAACCATGTGCTCTAAATGTATCTTCTATCGCCTTATCATGTCCGGAAGATATGACTGCCGTGTCTAGGCGAACTTTTCCTCTTTCATTAATTTGTTGGATAATATTCCAAAAATCTGCAAATCCGTTGGTAAGTGCCGGCCATATTGTCCCATCAGGATTGGCTGCACCAATTTGATCCTTGAGCATTGCCAGCTTCTGTCTCACGACCAACTCACCCAGTTCTCTTATTCCCACAGGCTGATTAATCCCCAGCTGTACTCCTTTTCCTTCCGCTACTAACCCATTAAGTCGTTGTGCGTTTGCTTTTAAAAAATCCTCTCCACCCGAAATAATTGCTTCTGCGTTTCCTACCCTCATCATTGCTTCTACTAATTCTGTGGGTGCGCGATTCCTAAGTCCACCAACCATCTGATATGCCTTAGTTCCTTCGGAGCCAAAATAGTTGCTACTGCACCTTCATATGCTTCGTTTACTCCGATACCGCGAGGACTTTTTTGAAATGTTCTAGCAATTGTCCCATCAAAATCTAATCCGATAAGATATATAGATTTTTGGCTAACCATTTAGTCGAAGTACTGGACTGCGTTTTGGAAAATTTGTAGACCCGGTCCATATTTCGGCAGCTCTCTCCCCTCTCGATTATATTTTTCCCGAAGAAATGTAAAATGAGGTAATTGATGGAAAAAAATCGCTCGTTCAGGGTGCGGCATCAAGCCGAATATCCTCCCTGTCGCATCCGTAATCCCGGCGATATTTTCAACTGATCCGTTGGGATTTTCGGGAAGTGACTGATATTCACACACTTCACCTTTTATATAATACGACGCGATTTGATTATTTTTATGAAGCGCCCTCAATATATCTTCATGAGCAAAAAACTTCCCCTCACCATGAGCGATAGGCAAAGAAAGCATATCAACATTTCGTAAAAAAGGACTTGTTCCGCCACGTTCGATATCAACCCAACGAACTGTATAACGAGCAGTATCATTATGCAGTAAGGCGGTTTGCCCAAGCAATCCAAGATTCACGAGAATCTGAAACCCGTTACAAATTCCAAGCGTCAACGTATCCCGCTGAATGAATCGCTGCAGTTCCTCCCACAGATGATTTTTCATTTTATTGGCGAATGCGTTTCCCGAACCGGTGTCATCTCCATAAGAAAATCCTCCGGGAAAAACCAAAACAGTATAATCGGATAATGAAACATCCTTCGCGATAAGGTCATTTATATGGACGATAGAGGCTTCACCACCTGCCATTTCAAAGGCGAATTTCGTTTCTTCTTCGCAATTCAGTCCATACCCGCTCATGATAAGCGCTTGTGTTTTTTTCATATTTATTATTGTCATCCTGAGTGAAACGAAGGATCTCTGACAAATGTCAGAACTCGCATTCGCGAGAGATTCTTCGCTTTCGGCTCAGAATGACAAATTATTTTTATTAATCACTCATGTTACGCAGTTACTATGTTTCTGGCTTGTCCAGAATCGATTCCGGATGCGCTCTCCGCCTGCTGGCGGATCGCTTACCAGAAACGTATTTGCGTAAGGTGAGTTAATCAGCACCCATTAAACGTCGATCGATATGATGCTAACATTGTTTCAACATCCGTACGAATTTTCATCTCACCAGATAATCCTTTCACTCTGAATAATGAATCGTTTCTCACTTCTCCGATCAGCGCGAAACTCTCTTCAGAGAAGAGTTCTTCAAATTCAGCTTGATTTTTGGGCGCAATACTGACAAGCAGTCTTCCCTGCGATTCGCTGTAAAACGCGAACATATCCTGATTCACCACACCGGGCAAATCACGCAAATCAACAGACATGCCAAGTCTTCCTGCCATACTCATTTTCGCCAGCGCAGTAAGAAGTCCTCCATGACTGATACTTATCGCGGAAGCTATATATCCTTTCGCGATAGCGGATGTCAATGTTTGATAACGTTTTTTATTCCGCTTCGCATCAACTTTCGGAATGGATACATACGCGTAATCTTTTTTATATTTCTCAGACAGATACCGCAGATATTCCGTGCCGCCGATTTCTTCATACGTGTCTCCGAGAATATATACCAAATCCCCGCTCTCTTTCACGTCTTGAGAAACAACTGACTGCGCATCGGGAATAATCCCGATCGAAGAAATAAGCAGAGTCGGCGGAATGGAAACCACAACCGGATTTCCTTCCGCGTCGAATCCCTTAAAATCATTAAACATACTGTCTTTCCCTGAGATAAACGGCGTGCCGTACACGACCGCGTAATCGTAACAGCCCTTCGCGGCGTCTTTCAATTGCGCCAAGCGTGTCGGATTATACGGATCGCACCAACAGAAATTATCGAGAAGCGCAATTTTTTCGATATCCGCTCCGACCGCGATACAATTTCGAATCGCCGTGTCAATACCGGCAGCTGCCATTCGATATCCGTCCATTTCCGTATATTCGGGATACAATGCCTGGGATAAAACAATTCCTTTCGGAGAATCAAGTCGGGGCTTAAGAACTGTCGCGTCAGCGTTCACGCTTCCTTTTCCCTGCAAGGGTTTCAGAACGGATGATCCCTGCACTTCATGGTCATATTGGGAAGAAATAAATGCAAAACTGGCAATCGACGGACGCGAAAGCATGTCCAATAAATGTGTTTCTGGTTTACTTAATGATTCTGGCTTGTCCAGAATCGATTCACTCTGATTCTGGACGCGTCCCGCTAAGCGGGACTTACCAGAAACAGTATCCTCCGTTGATCTCATACGTTTTTCTGTCCGCAAATGTTTCAGCGGAACGCCGTAATGTAAAAATTGAAGTGAGAGATCCATGATAACTTTCTCATGAAATAAAACTTTACATTTCCCCGAATCGGTAAATATCCCGATAATGCTCGCCTCAACACCTCGTTTTTCCATACATGCTGCAAATTGTTTCCACTTTCCCTCGGGCACTGCCAATGTCATCCGCTCCTGCGATTCGGAAATCCAAATTTCCCACGGAGCAAGACCGGGATATTTCAACGGCACATCCTCAAGATGCACTTCACACCCGTTTGATTCTTTCGCCATCTCAGCGACAGAACAGGAAAGTCCGCCCGCGCCGTTATCGGTAATACTGTTATATACATCCAATTGACGAATTTCTTTCACGATGACATCGCTTAACTTTTTCTGCGTAATCGGATCGCCGATTTGCACCGCAGTCGCTGGACTTCCCGAATCAATCGCTTCGGATGAAAATGTCGCGCCGTGAATACCGTCTTTCCCGACTCTTCCGCCGATCATGACGATGTAATCACCCGGCATTGCTTTCTTCTTCGTCAGATCTTTTTCATTTTCCGTTCTGGGAATCAATCCGACAGTCCCCACGAAAACCAATGGCTTTCCCTGATATCTCTCGTCAAAATAGACAAATCCCTGCGGCGTCGGAATTCCCGAGCAGTTGCCGCCGACATTGACTCCCTGAACTACGCCTTCAAGAATGCGTTTAGGCAATAACATTGGCTGGTTTAATTCTTTATCTTTATATAAAGGAGATGTCAATCTCGGATCGGCGAAACAAAATCCGTACGTATTAGCCACGGGTTTGGCTCCTTTCCCGAAACCTATTGTATCCCGATTTACTCCGACGATACCGGTAATCGCTCCGCCGAATGGATCAAGCGCGGAGGGACTGTTATGCGTCTCGACTTTATGCGTAACTAAAAATTCATCATCAAACGAAATTGCTCCCGAGTTATCCGAGAAAACGGACACGCAGAAATCACCATTTACTTCGTCATTGCGAGGAGTCGTAGACGACGTGGCAATCTCACTTGTTGAAATAGATTGCTTCGCTCTGCTCGCAATGACATGTAAAGATTTCTTATTTCGTATAACTTCTGTCGCAGCTTGGATATATGACTTAAATAGTCCTTCTTTTTTATCATCAATCGGACTTGAAAAAATAGTGTGTTTGCAATGTTCCGACCATGTTTGCGCGATTGATTCCAGTTCGATATCCGTCGGTTTTCTCTGCAAAATGCGAAAATGTCCCTGAATTGCTTTCATCGACGGAAGATCCAGAGCGAGAGGTCCCCGGCGGTTCCCGTCGACTCCAACAATACCTTTCTTTCCGATTGCTTCTAATTCTGCGTCATCAACATTCAGATGTACTAAAAGCACATCTTCTTTCTCATGCAAATGCACGCGGGGAACAGGGTTTGTCATGCCAAATTCCGCGACATACGTCCGGTAATCTTTTATCCTTATACTCTGAATCAACGGGTTTGCAAATGACTGGCCGATTTTTTCAACATCCGCTCTGGATAATTTCCCTGTCAAATAGAGCAATTGAGAAGTATAGACTTTCTCATGTCCAATAAATTTATTTCCCAGCATATCCTGAATAGACTCCTCTGCTGTCATCGCGACATTATCCGTCACACCCGGGTAATAGCCGATTTCCAGAACATAATCAAACACATCCTGAATAGGCAGAAAGACTTCGGGTGAATTATGGGAATTAAGAACATATCTCTGTGCGACAGGATTGATGAACGAGGACGCTACGGTGATAACTTCTTCGTCCGTAAGCTGTTTATCAATCGTGTAAACATCTGCCAATCGGACGCGTGTAATCTTCTCAGCAAATCCGTTTCTCCAGAGAAAATCTTTTTTAACATTTTCCCTGGTATCGTTTTCCTGTATAACCGCGATCCTGTGAGGAATCAAAACATGTTTGTCTTTTACTGCGAGCACCTGATACCCGATGTCTTTCCGATAGCGCATACCGCGAAATGAAATTTGCGACCGCTTCGCACCGATGGAACCATAGACAGCTTGCAGCGCTTTTTCTAGTGTTTTCCCTCTCGCTGTCACTGCCAAAACTCTTCCGCCGTTCGTGACGATTTTTCCTTTTACCTGTGTGGTTCCCGCTTGGAAAACCGCTGTTCCTTTTTTCATTTTTTTCGAAAATCCGCGAATTCTTTTTCCTTTTTCATAAGATTGCGGATATCCTTTCGCGGTGAGAATTACGGTTGCTGCCGATCCGGCATAGACATTCAATTTCTGTTTGTGTAATGTTTTATCTACACACGCCTGCAAAAGCTGAACCAAATCGGAGCGAAGAAGCATCATTAATGGTTCTGTTTCCGGATCGCCGAATCGAGCGTTAAATTCGAGAACCATCGGCCCTTTCTCGGTAAGCATCAGTCCGGGATATAAAATACCTGTATACGGATGTCCGTCTTGCCGCATGCCATCTAAGACCGGTTGTAAAATATCTTTTTTTATTTGTCGTAAAATCCGATCCGTCACGAAAGGAACCGGCGCGTACGCCCCCATCCCGCCTGTATTCGCGCCCATATCACCGTCTTTTGCGCGTTTATGATCCTGAGACGGAGGAAATACAAGCATTGATTTTCCGTCCATCAACGCGGTAATCGAGACTTCCGGTCCGCTGATTCTCTCCTGAATCAGAAGCGTATCGCCGGCTTTTCCGAATATTTTTTTATCCAGAATGTCAATGACTGTTTTCTGAGCTTGTGCAAATGTTTCAGGCAGAATTACTCCCTTTCCCGCCGCGAGTCCGCTTGCTTTCATGACCCATTTTTCTTTTTGATGTTGGCGAAGAAACGTCAGCGCTTCATCAGATTTATTGAATATATACGACTGCGGATGCGGGATATGATATTTCTGCATAAATTGCGCAGCCCATGCTTTATCTGTTTCAATCCGTGCGGATTCCTGTGTCGGGCCGAAAATCGAAAGTCCGTTTTTTTGAAAGAGATCAACAATACCTAAAGAAAGAGGCAATTCCGGTCCGACAACGGTCAAATCAATCTTTTTTTCTTTCGCGAATTGAAGTAACGCAGAAAGATCGTCAACGGCAACAGGAATATTCGTGCCAAGCGTAGCGGTTCCTGGATTTCCCGGAGCAATAAAAATGTTTTTTACTTTTTTTGACTGAGATACTTTCCATGTCAATGCATGTTCTCTCCCGCCTGATCCGATGACAAATATATTCATTTGATACGTATGTAATAATACATTTTTTGTAAATCGTCAATAAGGAATTATTCATTGTCATCCCGACCGATCCGCCAACCGGCGGAGAGTGGAGGGATCTCGAGATTTCTCACCGCGTCAGACGCGGTTCGAAATGACAAACCTTTGGCAAATCCTGACACATTGCTACTCCTGGCATAATTTCTGTAACACGTCAGCATACATCTGATTCTCCTTTACTTTTAATCTGCCGTACAATGATGTTACTGTGTCATCATTCATCACTTTTTCAAAACATCTCCCGAGGACCTGACCGAAATCGAATTCTTTTGTGAGAAAATGATTGGAACAACCGGCATACGTCGCGTTCGTATCAAGAAAATTCTGAATCGCTTTCTCCGTCATTTTCTTTCTGTTCCATAACGCTTTTGTCCTGTCAGGATTTTTTATTTCTCCGTCCATGGTATCGGGAATCAATCCTGGATGCGTATTGAGTATTTGATTCGGGAAAGCCTCGATAACTTCATCCAAAATAATTTGTCTCCATCCGGCCAGAGCGATATAGTCCAAGGTATGACGCTTCAGAATCGGAAGTAAATCTTCCTTTTTCGGACAGACAACGACGGGGATTTTATGTTTTCTCGCCCGATCCAATCCGGGGGAAGCTTGTGTGTCGCTGATAACGACGGCAATCTGCGCATTTATCTTCCCTTTTTCTACTCCGTCAATGATTGCCTGCAGATTGGTCCCTGTGCCGATATTTGAAATCAGTACGGCAATACGTTTTCGAAAACATCCGCGGAGAATTTCTTTCTTTTTTCTCCCGATAGCAACCGGATAATTCCCTGTGAAGCAGGACGAGTTAAAAAGATGTTCATCTAATCCTGTCGCCTGAATTAATCCGCAGTACGAAAG
>CAZAIV010000130.1:0-2038 GCA_964485315.1 uncultured Gammaproteobacteria bacterium | reverse complement strand
CCCAATCGAATGAGAAGGTCGCGAATAACCATTACATTACAACAACAAACACTCCATGCCATAGATCAACTCGTGGACGGCAAGAAAATACGCAATCGCTCGCATTCGATCGAATACATCCTCAACCAATTTCTCAAACCGAATATCGGCGCCGCAGTAATTCTCGCGGGTGGCAAAGGAACCAAACTGCGTCCCTATACCTATGAAATTCCAACCGCGCTTCTTCCTATAAAGGGAAAACCTCTTCTGGAATACACTCTGCGCAGTCTGAAGGAAAACAATATCCTCAATGTCATACTCTGCGTCGGACACCTTGGGGAAAAAATCAAGAAATATTTCGGAAACGGAGAAAAGTTCGGCGTTCATATCACATATTCACAGGAGAAGACTCCCTTGCAGACCGGCGGTGCGCTTCTCCGGGCAAAACCGTTATTAATCAATCAGCGTTTTCTTGTCATCCATGGAGATACTCTAAGCAATCTGAATCTTAGTGATTTCATCAATTTCCACAGCGAGCACAATACACTGGCAACCATCGCGTTAACAACAAATACCCGTCCGAGCGACTTCGGTCAACTGACGCTTCACGGAACGCAACTCGTGAATTTCTACCAGAATATGAAAAAAAAAGAGATCAAAAGCCATCTCATAAACTGTGGCATGTACGTATTCCAACCTGAAATATTCCAGTACCTGCCGAAGAATAAACCGTCGTTTTTCCTCGAGGACATAATCGAAGGACTGATCAGGCAAAAAAAAGTCAACGGATTCGTTTTCGAAGGTCAATGGTTTGATGTGGGAGATCCGGATAATTACGAAAAAGCTATCAAGGAGTTCAAAATATCCCCGTATTGAGACCGAAAATACGTTCTATCAACTTCACGAGCAAGAAGGACAATGCGAGTATGATGAAGCCTATGACACCCGTAGTCAGTTTTGCCCATGCGCTTTTCATTTTATCGGCACTCCCTTGAGACATCATAAAATCATAACCTCCCAAAATAAATACGAAGAGCAAAATCAGACCCGCGATGGGAAATATCAGTTCTGTTACCTTGGATATCAAATCTCCGACAGTAGTAATACCCTGCAAAGGACCCTGGATTTGCTGGCCTCCTATCGTCATACTTTGAGCAAGATAGTGCATATATGTATTATATATAGTTTACGGTGATTGTATCTGGGAACTCTGCGTTGCTCCCTGTGCAGGTACGGTTGTTACGGTTGGTGCTGACTCCGATGAAGAAGTGGCTGCGATCGGCATGGAAGTATCAAGACTTGACGACTCGGTTGAAACCGGAGTTGGCTCGACTGTCGGTTCCAAAGCAACGGTTGGAACTGCAGTAGGAGTAACTTGGGGAACATCGCTCACTGAAGGTTGTGATTTTTTTTGTATAAGGACAAAAAGCAGGACCACGAGAACAAGTGCGGTAAAAGTTGCTACTACAAGCAACACGGTATTTATGGGATTGTTTTTATCACCCTTCATTTTATCAACATCCAACGGCGTGTAGTCCTTATTCATATTTTTACAAAAATCATGTAACCGCAGCTTGTACCGGACCTTGTGCAGAATCAATCTGATTTGGAGCGATACCTTGCGGACTTGCTGGAATAGCTCCGTCTGATTTTATACCAGTTTCCTGTGGCTTTTTTTGGGTTTCATCTTTTGCTTTCTGTTCATGCTGCGCTTCGGCTTTCGGTTTCTCCGGCTCTTCCACGACTTCCTGCAGTTTGGTCGACGCGCATTTGGAACAAATAGTTGTTGCTGTTTTCGATACTTCTGTCTTGAATTTATTCGCACATGCTTCGCAGAGATATGATTTGATTTGCTGTTCTTTGAGTTTAGAGGCATCCACCAGTTCCACTTTTTCTACGTTAAATACGAAGTTTTCTCCGTCGAAATCAACCAAGATCTGATCCCCCTGTTTTACTTTACCGTCAATAATGACCGTGGAAATCGGGTTTTCGATAAGTTTCTGGATTGCACGCCGTAACGGTCTTGCCCCGAATATGGGGTCGAATCCTGAACGTACCA
>CAZAIV010000129.1:0-2210 GCA_964485315.1 uncultured Gammaproteobacteria bacterium | reverse complement strand
TCTATTTTCTCCTCATATCGGTGGTGTGGAGAAACATGTATACGAAATAAGTAAACAATTGATACAGAGAGGGCATAAGGTTATCGTTATTACTGAAAATCATGGGTGGAAAAAAGAAGAAATAATTGACGGAATACATGTGTTTCGTATTCAAGTTGGGTTGGAGGACGGAAATAAGAAATTACGCATTTGGAATGGATTGTGGAAGATCAGAGATGTCATCCGGAATGCAGACATCGTTCATTGTCATGACGTGTTTTTCTGGTATCTTCCGTTTCGTTATCTTTACTCAAAGAAACCAGTATATACGACGTTTCATGGATATGAAGGCGATAATTTGCCGACCAAAAAAGCAATTCTTATGCATAAACTTGCAGAGAAACTGTCACGGGGGAATATTTGTGTCGGAGATTTTTTGAGAAAATGGTATGGAACCAAACCGACATATGTGATCTATGGTGGGGTCGACGAAGGTTTGCTTTTAAACAAAGTTTCTGGTAAGTCCCGCAAAGCGGGACGCATCCAGAATCAAGATGAAACGGATTCTGGTCGAGCCAGAGCCAAACCGATAAAAGATATTATTTTTATCGGAAGACTTGAAAAAGAAACGGGCATCATGGAATATTTGAAAGTACTCTTATTATTAAAAAAGGAAAAGAATATTTTGACACTGAATGTGTACGGTGATGGATCTCTGGAGAAAGAAGCGAAGGAATTCGTGAAGAAAAACAAACTACACGTGAATTTTCACGGGTTTGATGCGAACGTGGATGATTATATACAAGACTATCAATATGTCTTCACGTCAAGATATTTGGGAATCTTAGAAGCGCTTGCTCTGAAAAAACATGTATTCGCGGAATATAATAATGAAATAAAAAAAGATTATTTGCAAATGGCTCCATTTTCTTCATGGATTTCAATTTCTGAAAATGCTGAACAAATAGCGGAGAGTCTCACGTCAGTTATTAAAAAAAGAGATACTCAAAGCGGATATGAATGGGTACGAAAACAAACATGGGAGCGTCTTACAGATATCTATCTCCAATTGTGGCAAACATGAAAACATCATTTATCGCAACTGTATTGAACGAAGAAGCGACGATCGATAGATTTCTGGAATCTATTAGAAACCAAACAATGACGCCGGATGAAATTATTATTACCGACGGAGGATCACAAGATAAAACAGTCAAAAAAATAAATGAATTCGACAGGAAAAACAAAGTACATGTTGTATTGCTGCAAAAAAAAGGAAACAGATCCGTCGGCAGAAATGCCGCTATAACAAAAGCAAAAAATGATATTATTCTCTGTTCGGATGCCGGATGTGCGTTGGATAAAGATTGGGTAAGAAATATTCAAAAACCTTTCATAGACAAACATGTTGACGTCGTCGCGGGTTATTACAAAGGTATTTCTGAGAACGTTTTTCAAAAATGTGTTATTCCATACGCTCTGGTGATGCCGGACAAAGTTAATTCTGAAACATTTCTTCCCGCAACACGTTCTATGGCTTTTCGCAAAAAAGTATGGGAAGGAGCTGGTAGATTTAATGAAAAGTTATCTCATAACGAAGACTACGCATTTGCCAAGGAACTAGAAAAAAGACATGCTAAAATTATTTTTGTAAAATCTGCAATCGTTTATTGGTATCCGCCAACGACTTGGAAGAAAGCATACATAATGTTTTATCGTTTCGCGAAAGGAGATATGGAAGCTGGAATACTTCGTCCAAAAGTTATTTTGCTTTTCTTACGATATGTCATTTTTATTCTTCTACTGGCGTTATACTTTATCTTTCACTTTACTTTTATACTTTATACTTTATACTTTATACTTCTCTGCTATGTTGTATGGGCTATCATGAAGAACTACAAATATGTCAGAGACATACAGGCATTTTATTTTCTTCCGCTTTTACAATTTATTTCAGACGCAGCAGTTCTGAGAGGTTCTATCTCAGGAATATTTTTTAACTGCGTTATTCAAATAAAATCGAACGTATGAAATTAACGACAATGAAAAAACCTAACGATCACATACATAATCCTGAAATAAATAAAAATATAGCGCGGGGATTCAGCATCCTTATTTTTCGTGAATTTATGATTAAAATATTTTCATTTCTCGGACAGTTGATAGTAACCAGATTGCTTTTGCCCTCGGATTTCGGAATATTTGTGATCATTTCTTTTATTGTTAATTTC
>CAZAIV010000128.1:0-2958 GCA_964485315.1 uncultured Gammaproteobacteria bacterium | reverse complement strand
GCCTTTTAATGTCACGAAAGGAGCGGCATATTCCCAAAGGGCTTTAGGAGTTAATTTTGTTTTTGATAAAAATCGAGTTATCGCGTCATGGGAAGTATTATCAACGTGAGAGGCGAATTCTGTTGCAGTAAAATTATTTTGGGCACAAATCAAAAACTGACAGTAGAACTCTTTTGTTACTTTTTTCACTTCTTCACCTCCAGCCTCTGCCTGAATGAAAAGTATAGCAAATTTATTTACTTAATGCGTAAGCCCTGTCTATATATTGTTACCATATTATGTATGGCACACAACATGTATTTTTATGTGCGGATTTTATCGGCTATAGGTATCGTACTGTCACTCTATTTGCTTTGGGAGCATTTTTTTCATCCTGCCTTCCAACCTTGTAACATCAATAGTATCTTTAATTGTAATGCCATTGTTTCGGGATCTGTCTCAAAAACACTTGGTTTACCGACGTCGCTTTATGGTCTGATTGGGTATATCGTTATCTATTTCGCTGCGGTATATACGAAGCCCAAACTCCTGCTGGCAATGGCGACGCTCGGACTCTTGTTCTGTCTACGTATTGCATATATTGAACTTTTCCAACTGCATATAGTTTGTCCTGTGTGTATCGGTTGCCAACTGGTCATGATCAGTATTTTTGTACTGGCAATTTTGCTTATCAGGCAAAAAAAACAAAAAAGAAGCAAGCGGTAACGAACTCAACAAAATCCGGAAATATTTTCATATTTTTTGATTTTTGATTCTGTTGCGGCTATCATGAATGTGTGTCTACCGAATTTTGGCAGCTTACATACGAAGATACTTTAACCAAACTTCAATCGAGACTGTCGGGTTTACTGGAATCAGAGGTACTGATACGGCAGAAAAAATACGGATTGAATACGATTCATAAACGAAACATTAACGGTATATCTATTTTTATCCGGCAGTTCAAGGATAACCCGTTGATTATTATTCTAAGCATCGCGACCCTTATTTCCTATTCCCTCGGTCAGCAAATCAGCGCGTATTATATTTTCGGCCTCATTCTTGTCAGTGTTTTTTTGGGATTGTGGAATGAATACAGCGCTGAAAAAACCATTGATGCATTATTGAAGAAAATTACGCCGACTGCTCTGGTTCTCCGCGGTGATGAGCATAAGGAAATAGCGGTTACGCAATTGACAATAGGAGATATCGTTCTTCTTTCTCAGGGCGCGATTATTCCTGCCGATTTGCGTTTAATTGAGGTGAAGGATCTGGAAATGAACGAATCCGCATTGACGGGAGAATCGGAAACAGTATTTAAAACAGATGCTCCTCTCACGAAAATTCCCCAAAGCACCGGTGAAATGTCGAATATTGCCTTCATGGGGACATCGGTTGATAACGGGTCGGGGAAGGGTGTTATTATCCGGATCGGTGAAGAGACGGAATTTGGGAAAATTGCCAAAAGTACATTATTTATTAAACCCCAAACGGACTTTGAAAAGGGTTTAGCTTCTTTTGGTTCTCTATTGGTAAAAGTTATTCTCATTCTCAGTCTGGGTATTTTTATTATAAACGCGCTTCTTGGTCACCAATGGTTGGAATCGTTACTTTTCGCATTAGCGATCGCGGTCGGTTTGACTCCTGAGTTGCTTCCAGTCATCGTTACTGTCAGTTTGTCTCATGGAGCCGGAAAATTAGCGAAGAAAAAAGTCGTTGCCAAACAGCTCATCGCGATTGAGAATTTGGGCAATATGGATATTTTGTGTACTGATAAGACAGGTACGTTAACGGAAGGGAATATTGAACTGGTTGATTATTTGAATATTGAAGGGAAGAAGGATGCTGATGTTTTTGTAGCAGCATTACGTTGTAATACCGCAATCGTGCATAGACACATTGTCGGAAACGGTATTGATGCGGCAATTTGGAAATACGCCCAAAAGAATAATACACATTTAGATGCAACAATAACGAAAGTAGATGAAGAACCATTTGATTTCAATAAAAAGGCAATGTTCTCAATTATTGACGAATCCAGTCACAGGACGCTGATCGTGAAAGGCGCTCCGGATACTATTCTGAAATTATGCACGGAACACCCAGTACATAAAATGCTGCATGAAACGTTTGAGAAATTAAATAATGACGCATTGCGTGTCGTAGCGGTTGCGACGAGGAAAATCGAGAAAAAAGAATTATATTCTTGGGATGATGCAAGAGAACTTAGTTTTTTGGGTTATCTCACGTTTCTGGATGTGCCGAAAACGAGTACAAAAGAAGCATTATCGCGGCTGCAGGGATTACATGTCGATGTAAAAGTAATTACCGGAGATAATGAAATAGTGACGAAAAAAGTATGTAAAGAAGTAGGCATGGAAGTACACGGTGTTTTACTGGGGGCGCATATCGGTACGATGACGGATAGCGAATTGAAAGAATCTGTGGAAAAAACAAATGTATTCGCACGGGTAAATCCGGAGCAGAAAATAAGAATTATCACATCTTTGCGGGAAAACGGACACATAGTAGGGTATCTGGGTGACGGAATCAATGACATTATGAGTCTGCGGGGCGCCGATGTCGGCATATCGGTGAATACGGCAATCGATGTCGCGAAAGATGCTGCCGCTATTGTGTTACTCCATAAAAGTCTGGATGTCATTGCGGAAGGAGTAACGGAAGGAAGACGAACGTTTCATAATACAATCAAATATATTCTCATGGGGACAAGCTCGAATTTCGGCAATATGTTTTCTGCGGCAGGCGCTTCATTTTTTCTCCCGTTTCTTCCGATGACGCCCGTACAGATATTACTGACCAATGGACTCTATGATCTATCACAATTAAGTATACCGACAGATAACGTGGATCAGGAATCTCTTCTCAGACCGAAACACTGGAATATAGATTTCATTCGGAACTATATGATTTTTTTCGGTCCGATCAGTTCTCTTTATGACTTTCTCACGTTCGGAG
>CAZAIV010000127.1:0-7891 GCA_964485315.1 uncultured Gammaproteobacteria bacterium | reverse complement strand
ATAATATTTTTCTCCTCGGAAGTGAGTTTGTTATATGTCATACACATAAGTATATCTCATTTTCATCTGCATTTCAGACATCCATGGCTATGATATGATAAATGTGATGGAAAGTAGCTGCTCACTAGCCATCCTCTCGACAGATTTGCAATTTTCACAGAATACCTGATACAGTAAATATCCTATGGAAGCTGCCCATATGACATTTCGCGAAGAGGCATTACGATCCCGTGTTCTCTTGAAGAAGGTAAACATAGAGAACGCTCACCTCAAAAGACAAAACGATACCCTCAATAAAAAGGTAACGAAACTGGAGCGGGAAAATCTTTTCTTGCGTAAGGAGAACGCTTTGTTAAAAGAAAAGCAGGCAATGCTGCTCTCAGAACAACAACAGCTGAAAAAACAAATTGAAAGCCTTAACCTCATAGTTGAGGAGTTGCGGAGAATGGTATTTGGTAAGAAGAAATCAGGCACGGGTGGAGGGGAAAACCAATCCGGTGATAACACAAGCAGCCAACAAGCGCAAAAGAGAAAGGCTGCTTCCCGTTCAAAGGATAGCTACAGAAGAGCATCTCCAAAAGAGGAGAATATAACAGCAACAATCAATCATCCAGTAACAGTTTGTCCGGACTGTGGAACTCTTTTGACTGACATAAAGCAAATCATCCGCTTTATCGAAGACCTGCCGGATTTGACAAATTTAGCAACTCTATTAAAAACGATTGAAAAACATATCATCGGTAGCGGGTATTGTCCGGCATGTAAGAAGAGAAAAACCGCTAGCCCTGTCTCTCCACAAGTCAGTGTAATAGGTGAAAACACAAAGCAATTTGTGTGTTACTTGAGTATTGTCATGCGGCTTTCTTTTGAACAAATCAGTTGTTTTCTTTTAGATACGGCAGGATTCACTATCTCAGATGGAGAAATAACTTCCTGTTTGGATGAACAGGCGGACAAACTAACACCTGAGAGAAAGCGGCTGTTTGCCAAAATCAGAGGAGCGCCAGGCAGACACTACGATGAGACGGGCTGGAACGTACAAAAGGAAGGGCAAGGAAACTACTGTTGGATTACCCGGCCAACTGAGGGAGAAGAAACAATATTTTTAATGGGCAGAAGTCGGGGACTTGGTAATGCTTTGGAGCTGCGGGGAGCAGTGGATAATCAAGTTGGGATTAGTGATGATTATGCGGCCTATGATCATTTGTTCAAAGACCATCAATTATGTATGGGTCATCCGCAGAGAAAACTGCGGGATTTACATGAGTCAAAAACACTCTCTCCAATGAGCCGGGCAAACTGTACTACCACGTATGGATCATTCAGTACGCTGTATGCTGATTTGGAAGAAACACTCGCAACTGAATTTCAAAAGGGTCTCTGGTTGCAAAAACGGGAAGAATATATTAATAGATTAAAAGACATAGCCATTCACAAAGAGAATGATCCACAAAAACTCAAAGCAATCAAACAATCACTCAACCAGAACGCTGAAAAGTATTTTACCTGTCTCCTGCAACCCGGTATCCCCGCTGATAACAACAAAGCCGAGAGAGGACTACGGCATATCGTCTTAAAAAGAAAAATATCGTATGGCTCAAAAAGCCAGAAAGGCGCTGATACGACAAGTATTCTTTGTTCAACTATGCTCTCCTGCTGGTGGAACAAACCGGATAACTTCTTTGTTGCCTACAAGCAAATGCTTGCCGCCTAATTACCCCTAGTGAGCAATTACTAATTTGCCCCTTTACAAATGATGCGAATTTGTGTACTATAGACACTTATTAGCTGTCCCGCATACCCTGCTCGTTATTTTATATGGCAGAAAGAATTCGACATAACAACATAGCAGAAGGACAAATTCCCACAAGTGCACCAACAAAAGAAATTGTAAGGAGAAAGAAAAAAGGAAGTTGGTCTGTAGAAGCCCGCCAAAAACGTAGAGATGACATGATAGTTGCGACGTCTATTTATGTAGGAATAGACGGTAATCCGACTATCGATCTTAAGCATGCTATAGCTCCTGTTGCTCTAGCATCGGCATATAAAGATAAAGTACTGGACGCTGAAATGGGATTGTTCTTCCGGGCCAATGGGGATAAAGAGGCGCTAATAAGGAAAGCTAAAAATGTGGAATTGGATAGAAGAGCTGAAAGAAGAGAAAAAGAATATCAGGCGGTGAGAGCGGCACAACAAGCAGATTCTCGAGATAAAAAAGGGAAAGGCATATTAAGCTTAGTTAAAAAGAAGATGAAAGTCGCAGCTAGAATTACCGTAGCCGCAGCGACGTTGACTACAGCAATAATGATTGCAGGGCCCGGGAAGAGCAATGCGGAAAGATCATCGGCATCCCCTGCTTCGAAGACACCGGATTCCGGATTAGTCAGTTCGTCATCGAATCCGGATAAAGTTTTACGAGCATTGGATGTAACTAATCCCATAACAGGAACAAGTGTTTTAAGCGGCACCAATGCTCTAAATACATCTCCGATTTCTCCGACAGGTCTTTTGACATCAACAGTAAACACATCGCCGATAACCGGAACAGAAGGAATTACCGTAACAGATCCATTAACCAATACGACGCAACCTATTGACTCTGCATCTACAACTCCCAGTCCCGAACCAAGCGGCACGCCAACTCCTGACGACCCATCACCAAGTCCGACTGACAGCCCAAGTGCAAGCGCTACCGGAACACCAACGCCTGAGACTCAACCTTGGTCTATGCCAGACCAGATTTTTGCCGGTGATTCACGACTTATTCGTGAATCAACTGGTCCTAATTCAATTCTTACCGAAGGAGATCCTCTCGATCCGACGAAAAACTGGGCCAAACTGCCAGGCTTTTTATATGGAACAGATGTCATTTCATCTATGAGAAACCCGGCAAATGGTCAATTTGATAAACGATATATTTGCCAGATAGCACACAGCGACACTCCATTTTTCGGATCTAAAGTGTGGGCAACGAAATTTGTTTTCGTAGGTAATGGCATAGCCAATGAGGCACAACTTAACTTTGTACAATTACCGAATAATGGATTAGCTTTAGCAAAACACGCCTCCAGTCCAACAAGCATTGACCAAGCACCCACTGATTTGCAACCAGGAGAGACATCAGATGAATATATTTACAACACTCAACCGAAAGATACTTGCGCACCTGAAATACCGCCCAATAATACACCGACAAACTCGCCTACACCCGAAAATTCCGAAACTCCGGAGAACACAGCAACAGTACCTCCTGAAAATACAGTAACGCCCGTGCCACCGCCGTATATCCCTCCGCCACCATATATCCCGCCTCCGCCGACAATCACGTTTACAGCGTCACCGACGGCAACTGCAGAGTTTACATTCACTCCAATTCCGACTGGCACGCCGAGATTGATTATTCCTTTTCCGACTCTTCCTGTCGCACCTTCCTTGACTCCGACTGAAACCAATACTCCGACAGCAACGCCGTCTGAAACACCGAGCAATACGTCAACATCAACGAGCACCGGGACTTCGACAGCAACTAGAACACCGCATCCCTCCGCGACTCCAAAACCGGAAAACTGTGATACAATCGAACATAATAAACATTTAACGAGAAAGCAAAAAAATCTAAAAGAAAAATTACTTCATTTAGTTTGTAAATTGCCAACCCCGACTAAAACACGTACACCAGTTCCCACTCATACCCCAAGACCAACTGCTACTGCGACGAGTACGGAGACGCCACGACCGACAGCGACACGGACTGCAACCAGAACCGCGACCAGTACCAGAACTGCTACAGCGACAGTTACTTTCACACCAATTCCGACTGGCACGCCGACGCCGGTTCCGCCGACGGAGACGCCACGACCGACAGCGACCAGAACAGCGACGAGAACTGCGACAAGGACACCGACTGCAACATTTACTGTTACGCCACGACCGACTGAAACGCCAGTGCCACCTACAAAAACGCCTACTCCTATACCGACTGCCACTCACACAGGAGGAGCAACAGAATTTGGTTTTCAATCATTACATCAGACTTCGATAGTTGATAAAGCGAGCAGATGGTTTAAAAAGATTTTCAATCGAAACAATCATACAGAGCGTAGTCTGAAAGGTATTATAGAAGGAGATCTCGCCCAAGTAGTGGAATCGGATCCGAAGAATATTCCGTTAGAGCAGCAAATTATAGATGCCGATAGAAAAATTTATGGGAATCAAATATTCAGATTAAATGCCTCAGAACTTCAACAAACAGTTACACGTCAGGGATTTGCGCCGTTTAACGCAGAGATGGCCAAAGTCTTTATAGGTATGAGAGCAGCTTCCCCGATCATTCAAAAGGAAGAAAAAGATCAGTTATATGCTGCTTATCGAATAAATGCCAGAGAACAAGGTAAGGTTTATAATCCACATAAAAATCCATACGATTATGATGGAGTGGGAAATGTTGTCTTCGCATTCCCGAGTTTTGCTAAGAAATAAATTAATAGGTGTTGATTTTCCCCGACGTTTCTTTATGCAGCTTTTTTTACAATCTCTTTTGCGTGGGATTTTTCATGATGAGATTTAATTAATTTGATTGGATGAGGGAAAACCTCTTTTGCTTTGACCACAACCCGATAAATATCAACCCACCATGGTCCGCAGGTAACTAATTCGATATCCTTGGGATTTTTCAATTTGATCGCGTTCTCCCAGCGATCGGCGAGAACAGGCGTTTTATTATTCGGATCGACATTCTCATTCACACTATACACCACAAATTTATGCGCATTCAGATGGACAATGTCACGATTCTGTAATGTATGAAGTTCTTCAAAAATTGATCCATTAATATCATCATGTCCGAAAAGCATCTTGCCGTATCGTGACACGCCATATCCGGGATAGATACAGTATGTTCCCGGCGAACGGCGCACAGGGGCATTCACTATATCTAATTTTGGTATTGTTAACTCCGAAGTGGGTTTAGGAGGAGTACCGGGGCAGTTATTAAACTCAGAGCTTACGGTAGTGTGGGATGACTGAGCGAAAACCGGTGTCTCTGCCGCTCTTACTCCCGCACTGAAAACCGGTAATGCTGCAAGCGCAATACTTCCGACTGCCTTTTTAAAACCATGAATTCCCCTGCATCTCTCATTCTCAACTAAATAAGCCACGCCCTATTATAGGCTTTCGCGAAAAGATTTTCAAGAACAATAACATTTTGCATTTGTATTACCTGGTAGTATAAAATAGTCCTTATGCGCAGTGTCCTTATCGTCATAAGCGGATGCCTTCTGGGAATTATCATCGGCATCCTCTTGATCTATTTTACTCCGTTTTTTTCTCCTGAAGACAAATCCGCTCTTCCTCTGCAGAACATATTACAGAAAAGACAAGTTATCGGGTTTCTCCCCTATTGGCTCCTCAGTTCCGCCAAAACTGATTATTCAAATTATATTACGACACTTACTTATTTCGGATTAAATATAGATAACGACGGGACGATTCTCAAATTGTCCGATCCTCAGGAAGAAGAACCGGGATGGAACGCCCTTTCTTCCGGAATCGTAGATCCGTTTCTGAAAAGCGCGAAAGAAAAAGGTGTCGGATTATCTCTTTTGCTGTTTGACGGAGATAATGATGCAATTGATCGTCTTATGGATGATCCGGTTTCCCATGCGGATAATCTTGTCAGTGATGTTGTTCCATTGATGCGGAAATATAATTTCACCGATGTAAATCTGGATATCGAATATACGACTGTCGCCTCAAGTGACTCGCAAATGCGTTTTACAAAATTTGTGAAAGAAGTAAAAAAAGAATTGGATAAACAAAATACAGGGACATTAACGATAGAGATAAGTCCCACAGATTTGATCAGAGAGGATTTGATTAATCTGAAAAGCATTGCGCCTTTTGCGGACAATGTGGTGATTATGGCGTATGATTTTCACTATACGGGTTCGTATGTTACGGGTCCTGTCGCGCCTCTCGGAGGAGCCGGAACCATAGCGGAATATGATACGAAGACAGCGGTTAATAAAGCATTGGAGGTAGCTCCCGCACAGAAAATTATTTTGGGTGTTCCGTTATACGGATATGAATGGGAAACAATAGATAATGTTCCCCGCTCAGGAATTGTTCCGGGAAGCGGTTTATCAATCAGCAGCCGGAAGGTCGCTTCGTTTGAGCAGTCATGCGCGAGTTGCAGCGCGCGGCTGGATTCGGATGCGCAGGAGTCATATCTGATTTATAAAGATGATGACAGTGGGACATATCATCAGATTTTCTACCCCGATGAGAACTCAGTGTTCGCGAAAACTGAATACGCCGATACATTAGGGCTTGGAGGAATGGCGCTCTGGGCGCTCGGATATGAGGATGGGACGATTATGAATCCGCTGAAAAGCTATAAGTAGTATGTATTAGGTAGTAACTCGCCTTACGCAAATACGTTTCTGGTAAGCGATCCGCCAGCTGGCGGAGAGCGCATCCAGAATCGATTCTGGACAAGCCAGAAACATAGTAACTGCGTAACATGAGTAATTTTTATTGATACGACTTACGCATTTTGACAAAATATAGGATTAGGTAGTAATCTTAGTATCCATGAGTAAAAAATGGAATAAAGATTTCTATTGTCAGTTTCTGTTGGCCTCTCAGAGGAACTTTACTGCTACCCAGGCATCTGACTTATCTGCTGTAACTCATGACACAATTACACGTTGGTTAACCTCAGTTAAACTTACTCCCAATTTGCTTTGGGAGCAGGTAGAAAATCTTGTTGACAAGGAAGGGGGTGTATTAGTAGTGGATGATTCTGTTATCGCGAAACAATACTCCCGTTCTCATGAGCTACCTCTTTTATCCTATCAATACTCAGGAGCCTATCATAAGGTGATTCAAGGCATAGGACTGGTGAATTTAGTCCTGGTGGGAAAAGATAATAACTGTCTGCCGATTGATTACCGGATATTTTCAAAAAAGATAGATGGGTTAACAAAACACATGCATATGCAGGAAATGATTACGCTTTCCCTGCATCGAGGTATTAAACCCGGTGTTGTTGTCTTTGATCATTGGTATGGATCGATCAAAAACTTCAAGTTTTTAGATAAACACAAACTCACCTGGGTAACCACATTGAGCGGGAATCGTATTGTAGATTTCGGAGAACATATTACTGATAAAGCAATTCCAAAGGAGGGCCTTGTGGTGCATTTGCGAGCCTACGGAATGATTAGAGTATTCAAGATATTCTCTCAAGCAAAAGGAGAAATTGAATATGTAGCCACAAACAGACTCGACATGGAGCTTTTGGACATCAAAACTGTTGCTGCCCAACGGTGGAAAATCGAGGAGTATCATAGAGGGCTAAAACAAACAACCGGGATTGAGAAATGTCAGGCAAGGACGCAACGAAGTCAAAGAAACCATATCTTTTGCGCAATTATCTCCTTCATAGGGTTAGAACTTAATAGAAGGAAAAAGGATATCAGTTGGTATCAAGCAAAACAGTCAATCATCCAACATGCTATGAGACAATATATGCTTCAACCATCAATCAGCCTTAATTTTACCTAATTTGCGTAAGTCGTATAGAATGTACAGGAGTATAAACATACTCCGTGGATTGCCATTTTCCTTCTGATGCAGAAGTATTTATCCATCTGTCTTTCTTAGGATTGTATGAAATACCACTAATAAGTGTCTTTGGCTCACCCCATCCTTCATTACCTGTATCACGAAGCCCTATTCCAAACTCATATAGTTGAGTTACAGGATTAAATTTCATAGATGCTGAATTTAGCGAAGTTGGGAGATAAGGATCTACTTGATGAGTGACATCTACTATCTCCTTTGGCAACAAATGCTCATAACCTGTCTCACTTACATGCCTGAAAGAAGC
>CAZAIV010000126.1:0-6282 GCA_964485315.1 uncultured Gammaproteobacteria bacterium | reverse complement strand
CTCCAACTCCAATAAGAATAACTCCCTTTTTTATATCTTGTGCTGTAACTGTTTTCCTCTTTCCCACTGCTGAAATGATAATATCAGCTTGTTTCATAAGTCTATCTTTATGTTCTGTTTTACTGTCGATAATAACCGGTTGCACACCAAGTTTTTGTAAATACAGTATAGTCGGCTTACCAGCCGTTGGTCCTTTCCCGAGAATAACGATTTTTTTTGATTGGAGCCACTGCGTAAAACCTGCATCGTCCTTTTTAAGAGTTGCGTGTATATATTCCAATATCTTCGCTACTGCCAGAGGGAGGGCGAGAATGAATGTTGATTTGGGATTAAACCCATCGACATCTTTCTCAGGAATGATAGATTCGTCTATTATTTTTTCGTTAATTTGCGAAGCAAGCGGTTTCTGGACAAGAATTGCGTGCACGGAAGGATCAGTATTGAGTTTCTCTATCGTTTTTCTAATTTCCCCAGTCGTTATGTGCAGCGGAAATTTTTCAATAGTTACTTTTGCCTGAATTCTTTCAGCATGTATTTTTTTCTGCGCGATATATGCAAGAGAAGCAGGGTTTTCTCCAATGAGTAAGACAGTTACATGCGGAATAATTCCTTTTTTTTGCAGTTTTACAACGCGCTTCTTAAGTTCTATATATATTTTTTCAGCGAGTTCTCTTCCATCGATGATCATAGATTCGTTATCGGATTGATTGTTGTGTCACGACATGCATGTACACAAAGGAAATAGCCAAAATATAGGCTATAACGAAAAGAACAGTGCCGACGTACCACAACTTCATAAATTTTATACCTTTTCAACGCATGTGGCTGAAGCGACCTTTTCTGTTTTATCGCTAAATCGCATGAGAATGACTCCTTGCGTATCTCTTCCGAGTCTTGGAATTGAATTGAGCGCCAGCTTTACCACTTGTCCTTTTTTCGAGGTAATAATCACTTCCTCAGTATTTTGTGGAATGATTTGCGCGACGACTACTTTTCCTGTTTTATCAGTAACATTGGCGACTTTCACACCTTGGCCTCCCCTGCTTTGACCGCGGAATAATGCCGCGTCTGTCCGTTTTCCCAGACCATTTTCCATAAGCGTAAGCAGTTCTTTTTTCTCACCGCCTGAAATAATATCCATTCCTATAACTTCGTCGTTCCCTAATAATTTAATTCCCCGAACGCCCATCGTTGCTCTTCCCATAGGCCTGGCTGAAGATTCTGCAAAACGAATTGCTTTTCCCTCTTTCGTCACGAGAAGGCAGTCACTTTTTCCATCCGTTAAATCGCTCCAAACTAGTTCGTCACCAGCTTCAAGTTTAATCGCAATCATTCCGCCTTTTCTTATATTTTCAAATTCTGAAAGCGCGGATTTTTTAACAGTTCCTTTTTTTGTCGTTAAGAAAACATATACGCCTCTTTCGGCTTTGTTATACGTAACAAATGACTCAACCCGTTCTCCCGATTCAATATTGAGCAAATTAACGATAGCAGTTCCTTTACTGATCCGGCTGCTTTCTGCGATTTCATATGCTTTCAGTTGATATGCTTTTCCTTTATTTGTGAAGAAGAGAATATTGTCGTGTGTCTGGGCAAACTGAATATGCGCAATGCTGTCTTCCTCTTTCGTCGTCATACCTCTGACTCCTTTTCCGCCCCGATTTTGCGTCTGGAATGAGTTAAGCGACTGGCGTTTAATATAGCCTGTGTCGGTTAATGTGATGACGGTTGCTTCGTTCGGTATGAGATCTTCTTCCGAGAATTCCCCTACTTTCCCTTTATAGACCTTGGTTCGTCTCGGATCAGCATATTTTTGTCTTAAATTTTTCAACTCATCTTTAATAACGGACAGAATTTTTTCGGGGTGAGCGAGCAGATCTTCCAAATAGGCAATTGTTTCACGAACAAGTTGAAGCTCGTCTTCAATTTTTTGTCGCTCAAGCGCAGCCAAACGACGAAGCTGCATGTCCAAAATCGCCGTTGCCTGAATTTCCGTCAGTGTAAACTTTTTCATTAAATTTTGTTTTGCCGCTTCCTGTGTTTCTGATTCTCTGATAGTTTTGATTACCGCGTCGATATGATCGACTGCTATTTTCAATCCTTCCAGGATATGCTCTCTCGCCTTTGCCTGCCGTAACTCAAATTCCGACCGGCGCCTTATGACAATATAGCGGTGCTTAAGATATTCTTCTAAAATAATTTTCAAATTTACTGTTTGCGGAGTTCCGTCAACCAGCGCAACCATATTGACCGGAAAACTGGTTTGAAGCGCCGTATGTTTATACAGATTATTTAAAACTTTCTTCGGCGCGGCATCGCGTTTGAGTTCTACATAAATACGAAGTCCGCGTCTGTCAGATTCATCACGTAAATCACTAATGCCGTCAATCTTTTTCTCCTTTGCCAGATCTGCAATTTTAGCTACAAGTAAAGCTTTATTTACCTGATACGGCAATTCAGTGATGATAATGGCCGATTTTCCATTCCCGATTTCTTCAATTTCCGCTTTCCCGCGAATGATAATTTTTCCCCGTCCTGTGGCATACGCGTTTCTGATTTCGGTAATGTCGTAGATACTTCCCGCAGTCGGAAAATCAGGACCCTTCACAAAGGCTAATAAATCTTCCACTGTGACCTCACTACTTAATGTTATTCTATTTTCTTTGGTTAATGGCATGTCAGGGGTTCCAACTTTTGCAGGAGGAGTAATTTTCGTCTTAATTATAATATGCTCAATTGCGTCAATGACTTCACCAAGATTATGCGGCGGAATCTTGGTTGCCATACCGACGGCAATCCCTTCGGCGCCGGCAAGTAAAAGATTCGGTAGTTTTGCGGGAAGAGCGACAGGTTCTTCCAAACTTGCGTCAAAATTCGGTATAAAATCCACGGTTTCTTTATCAATATCTGTCAGCATTTCCGAAGAGATTGCTGCCATTCTTGCTTCCGTGTATCGCATAGCAGCAGGCGGATCGCCATCAATTGATCCGAAATTTCCCTGACCGTCAATAAGCGGATAGCGCATCGCGAAATCCTGGGCAAGCCGCACCATTGCGTCATATACCGGAACATCTCCATGCGGATGGTATTTCCCGAGGACTTCTCCGACGACGGTCGCGCTTTTTTTATATTTCGCGCTATGTGTCAATCCGATTTCATGCATGGCGAAAAGAATTCTTCGGTGTACAGGTTTTAGGCCATCTCTAACATCAGGAAGAGCACGCGCAACAATAACCGACATAGCGTAATTTAGATACGCTTTTTTCATTTCGCTTGAGATATTAATTTGTTTTAATTGTCCGATATCAGCCATACTTTTTAAGTTAAAAATTTAAAATGAAAAGTTAAAAGTTGTCATCCCCGCGAAAGCGGGGATCCAGTCTTATACATGAGTTGGATTCCCCTTTTCAGGGGAATGACAAGTATCTTATGCTTGTAATGCTTTTTGCACTGCAGCGATTGCAGTCTCTTTGTCTTTCCACTCTTTCAATTTGACCCATTTTCCAGGCTCTAGTGTTTTGTAATTTTCGTAAAAATGGCGTATTTTATTTTTTATTGCTTCCGGAACATCGTTGATGTTTTTAAATGCGCCGAAAAACGGATCGATTTTTTCTGTCGGCACCGCAAGAATCTTCGTATCAATCCCTGCTTCATCTTCCATTTCCAGCATGCCGATGACGACCGATGGAATAACGACACCCGGAATGAGTGTTTTCTCACTCAAAACGAGAACATCAAGAGGATCACCGTCTTCTGCTAACGTATTCGGAACAAAACCGTAATTAAACGGGAAGTTCATTGCAGTGTATAAGAATCGATCGACGAATACTACTCCTGACTCCTTGTCTAATTCGTATTTGATATCACTATCTTTCGGAATTTCGATAAATGCATTAACTTCTCCCTTGTGTGGATTTTTACCTGTTGGTAAAGTTTTTATATTCATATATTGTTCACCTCCTCTAGTTAAAGTTAAAGATGCAAAGTCTCATGTTGTTTACGTAGTGCTATTAAAAACTTTGAATTTTCAACTGTAACTTTTCATTTTTCACTTTGAACTTTTAATTTATATATCCAAAGTTGCGTTGATCGCGTTTGTCTGAATGAAATGTTTTCTCGGCGGTACCTCATCCCCCATTAACATGGTAAAAATAAGATCAGCTTCTTCGGCGTCTTCGATATTCACTTTTTTTAACATTCTGTTCTTCGGATTCATGGTTGTGTCCCATAATTGTTCTGCGTTCATTTCTCCCAGTCCTTTATATCTTTGGATAGAAATATTCGCGCTTCCGCCGAGACTCTTTATTTCTTTCATTTTTTCTTCGCGTTCTTCTTCCGTGTATGCCCAGCGGATTTCTTTTCCTTTTTGCAGCTTGAATAACGGCGGCATTGCGACATAGAGATACCCGTTTCGGATAACATCCGGTAAATGTCGGTAAAAGAACGTAAGTATGAGTGTTTCTATATGTTCTCCGTCAACATCTGCATCGGTCATGATAATGACTCGATGATAACGAAGTTTCTCCAGTCTGATCGTGTCCCCTATTCCCATGCCCAATGCAACAATCAGGTTTTTTACTTCTTCATGTTCGATCATTTTATCCAGTCTTGCTCGTTCGGTATTGAGAATCTTCCCCTTCAACGGCAGTATTGCCTGGAATTTTCGATCTCTCCCCTGCTTTGCCGATCCGCCTGCTGATTCTCCTTCGACCAGATAGAGTTCTGAAATACTCGGATCTTTTTCCTGACAATCCGCAAGTTTTCCGGGAAGCGTTGATCCTTCCAACGCGCCTTTTCTGATAACTGCTTCCTTAGCTGCTTTCGCGGCGAGTCTTGCTTTGGCTGCCAAATATACTTTTTCTAAAATCCTTTTCCCTTCACTCGGGTTCTCTTCAAAGTATGTTGCTAATCCCTCTTTGACAATTTGATTTGCGATTGGCTGAATCTCCGAATTACCCAATTTCCCTTTCGTCTGTCCTTCAAACTGAATTCGATCCTGCGGCATTTTCAGAAAGACAACTGCGGTTAATCCTTCACGCGTGTCATCTCCTGTAATTCCCTCATCGTCTTCTTTGAAACTCCCGATTTTTTTTCCATAATCATTAATTGCGCGGGTTAAAGCCATGCGAAAACCTGTCAAGTGAGTCCCGCCATTGACTGTGTTGATAACATTGACATACGATTCGACATTTTCAGAGTACGTGTTGTTATATTGCACAGCCACTTCCAGTTCGATATCGTCAACAGATTTATTAATATAAATGACTTTATGAAGCGGCTCCTTGTTTTCATTGAGCTTTTCAACGAGAGATTTAATGCCTTCTTCAAAGTAATAATGTACCTCGCTGGTTTCATCATGGCGGAAGTCAAAAAAATGAAAATACAATTTTGGCACTAAATACGCTCTTTCTCTGATTTGTTTTTTAATGATGTCGAAGTCAAAATTTATATCAGGGAAAATAGTATTATCAGGGAAAAACGTTACGGTTGTTCCTGTTATTAGTTCTGGCGGTAATTGATTATTAACAGTTTCCAATTTGCTTTCTTTGACTGCTTCAACATTATTTTGTGGTTTTCCGACTTTATATTCTTGTCGATAAATTTTTCCCTTTTTTCGTACTTCGACCCACATCCATTCTGATAATGCGTTTACCACTGATGATCCGACCCCATGCAGTCCTCCTGAAATTTTATATGCGCTGCCGCCAAATTTGCCGCCTGCATGCAGTTTGGTCATAACAATTTCCAGAGCGGATTTTTTATATTGTGGCATAATGTCGACAGGAATACCACGACCATCATCCACCACTGTTGCAGAGCCGTCTTTGTTTAAGAAAATCCAGACATTTTTGGCAGACCCTGCCAATGCTTCATCGACCGCGTTATCAATAATTTCCCGTAAAGACTCATGGAGTCCGGTTACGTCCGTGGAACCGATATACATTCCCGGGCGTTTTCGTACAGGCTCAAGTCCTTCTAGGACTTGGATCTGTTGGGCGGAGTATTCATTACTTGAGGTTTTCGATTTTGCAGGTTTTGTAGCCATCAGGAACTCATTATACCTTCTATTTTTTTACTTTTCAAGCACTGCACATGCTTTTCTACTTTTATACATATTCACTCACCTTACGCACATACGTTTCTGGTAAGCGATTCGCCAGCTGGCGGAGAGCGCATCCAGAATCGATTCTGGACAAGCCAGAAACATAGTAACTGCGTAACATGAGTTAATACGACTTACGCAAATTAGGTAAAATTAAGGCTGATTGATGGTTGAAGCAT
>CAZAIV010000125.1:0-2409 GCA_964485315.1 uncultured Gammaproteobacteria bacterium | reverse complement strand
GTAATCACCATGAATGGCAATAACCGGACAGATAATATTATTTCCTTCGCGCAACAACTTTCCCGATTTTCGTAATCCGGCTGCCTCGTGCCATATATGTTCATAAATGTTCAACTGAAAAATATGCTTGATGTGGGTATGGTCTGTTTCAACATCATATGAATCAGCTTTCTCCATTAACGTACCATACTCCCCAAATTCCACATCATTATTTTTCTTAGCTTTTAAATTATGTAACAGTTGCTTTGCCTTCATTTTGTCTTCAAAACCTAACCTGCTTATTCTCGTCTCCGTAATACGCTTCGCATATTCTTCTTCAAAAGGACCACTGCTGATAAGAACAAGTTTTTTTACTAACTTCGGATAACGAGCCGCTACCAGATAGGCCAACCACGCACCCCAAGACCAACCAATGAGAGTAACGGCATTATTCGCGTTGTTTGCCATAACATTCTTAAGCTCTTCTATTTGTCCTTTGATATTCTGTTTCGTCTGGAACGGTTCCAACACACCACAAAAAGAACTCAAAAATTCCGCAATTGGTTTTACTGATCCCGGAGCGCCCGGACCTCCATGCACCACCACGACTTCATAAGGAGATTTTCCGTATCTTCTCGGATTGAGCATAGATACAGTATATCAGGAGAATAAAATCTGTCAGATTTACTTCTGTTTTCACTTCAGCAAATTTTTGTAGACATACACCAAAATAAACACCAGAATCGTCAGCATTACGATGGTACCCCCGGTCGACAGATTGAAATAAAAGGAAATGAGGATTCCTGCGAAAACAGAAAAAATAGAAATTATTTCCGCGATAACTATAGAGTTCCTAAACGAGGTTTTGAACTGCAAAGCGCTTATCACCGGAACAACAACCAATGCCGAAATCAATAAAACTCCGACTATTGGAATAGCCAGCGCGACTGTCAACGCGGCTAACATGATCAACATGATATTGAGAAGTTTCGTGGGCAATCCCGTAACCTGGGCAGCTTCCTCATCGAATGTTATGAACACGAGTTCTTTGTAAAAAAGCAACAAAAGCGCGATGACAAAAGCTCCCAATGTGCCGATCACATATACATCGCTTTGTTTTACCGTGACAATGGAGCCGAATAAATAATTGAATAAGTCTATGCTAAATCCGTGCGCCAGACTGATGATAATCACAGCCAAAGCAAGACTTCCGGACAGGAATAAAGCTAATGCGGATTCACCGAAAATTTTTTTACTTATTCTTAACCGTTCGATGAAAAACGACGAAACAAGAGATGCGACGATTGCGGTGATCATCGGATTAATTCCCAATAACAACCCTATGGCAACACCCGCGAGCGAAATGTGGGAAAACGTATCCGCTATCAATGAAAACCGTTTCAACACGAGGAACATCCCGATAAACGGAGCAATGATTGCGACGATTAATCCCGCCTCGAAACCGCGGATGATAAAACCGTATTGGAATATGTCTAACATTAGTGTTTGTGGAATGTCATATTAACAAAATCGTGAGGTTTATTCGTATACAATACTGTCCTGTTTACACACGCCATCTCGGTTACCTCGTCCGCAAGAATGTTGGTATCGTGCGACACCAAAACCAAGGTCAGGTTGAGATCTTTGTTCAGTTCCTTCAAAAGTCCGTAGAATTTTTTTTGCGTCTGCTGGTCAACTCCAGATGTCGGTTCGTCGAGAAAAATGATTTCAGGAGAAGATGCAAGCGCCCGGGCAATAAAAATGCGTTGCTGTTGACCTCCAGAAAGGTCTCCCATAATCCGCTTCCTGTATTCCCACATGTCAACCTGTTTCAAGGATTTCTCGATCCGGCGATGGTCTTTGGCATCCAGCATCTTCAGCAGGCCTTTTTCTCCATAACGGCCCATTGCCACGACTTCCTCGACTGTGATCGGAAAACTCTGGTCAAACAAAACTGCCTTTTGCCTGACATACCCTATCTTGTTCCAGTCTTTAAAATATCGAATATCCTGCCCGAATAAAATAACAGCTCCCTTATCCGGCTTTATAAGACCGAGCATTATACGTAAAAGGGTTGTCTTACCGCCGCCGTTTGGCCCGATGATTCCCAGATAATCTCCCTTATGTATTTCCAGATTGACGTTTCCCAGGGTTTTCTCGTCCGTCGAATAGGAAAACGAAACGCCGTGGAGTTCGATTATGTTTTTGGTGTGGTCTGCTGACATTCTAGCGCTATGCGTAAATTATTAAGATTACTTTTCATAATGGTAAGATAATTTTTGCCTGATTTCATTTCTTTATCGGCTACCCCTTCTATCGGATCAAGAACCATGGTCTTTGCGCCGATCTCGTTGGCAATTGTTTCGGACAACCGCGGATTGACCAGACTTTCGAAGAAAATATACTTCACGTCATGATTTTTCGCGAACT
>CAZAIV010000124.1:0-9681 GCA_964485315.1 uncultured Gammaproteobacteria bacterium | reverse complement strand
TATACTACATAAATAGGTAAACTTTGTCAATAGTTAAACTTTGTAAGACAAGCTTGATCTCGCCTACGGATTTCCCAATTGTTCAATCAAGCACGAGTTTCGCAGTTGTCATTCCGGACGTGATCCGGAATCTTTCTGGATTCCTGAATCTAGTTCAGGACGATAAAATATGGGGAAGAAAAATATTTCGATTTTCGCTTGTCGTATTATTGGTTTTTTGCGTGGCAATCTCTGTTGGGAGCATTCTTCCCTAATAAATCTGCGCTCTCTATATGCCGCTGACTTGGAAAATCTGTCCAATTATATACGTTACGACCATTGCTATAACTCCTCCCGATACGACCCTTACAGTTGCGCGTACGACATTTGCCCCGCCGACTTTCGCGCTGAATACTCCGGTTATCGCAAGCGCAGCGATGACCGAAATAAATGTCACAGGAATACGAATATTTTCCGGCGGTAAAAGAATTGCAATAAGCGGAATAATGGATCCGATAAGAAATGACGACGCGGAAGCATAAGCTGCATGATGCGGGTTTGTTAAATTATTCGGATCAATTCTCAGTTCCGCATCAAAATGCGCGGCAAATGCATCATGGGCTGTTAATTCTTTTGCTACAATCATAGCGGTATTCTTTCGTAAGCCCTTTGCTTCATAGATCGACGCGAGTTCCTGCAGTTCATTTTCCGGATGTGTGCGCAACGCATGGCGCTCTTCTTTTAACAGCGCTTTTTCTGAATCCTTTTGGCTGCTGACAGATACATACTCACCAGCTGCCATTGAAATAGTGCCGGCTAAAATCCCCGCAAGACCGGCGGTAAAAATAACACTGAACGAAGTTGTCGCGCTGGCGACACCGACGACGAGTCCTGCAGTCGAAACAATCCCATCACCTGCTCCGAGCACAGCAGCCCGAAGCCAATTCAGCCGAGCATGATGATTTGACGTAAGTAGCTGTAAAGATGATATTTTTTTACTATTATCTTTTATCTTTATTCCCCCAATGCCATTTTGGCTTTTCGCCGGTCAGATATACAATAATAATCAGCACGACACTGGCAAAAATTACTTGGATGACAAACGGACGAATCGTGTTTGAAACAGAATGAGAAAGTGAATCAAGGCTGAAGAAATTCCGGAAAATAAACACCAGGTAAATTAGTAAAACTATCCACCCTTGCCAAGTAGCCGGCAATCCCCATCCCCACCCGTATTTTTTTGTTCTGAACCAGGGTTTTTTCATATGTCTATTATATCAGACAATTGCAAGTGAATAATTCACCCTACGCAAATACGTTTCTGGTAAGCGATCCGCCAGCTGGTGGAGAGCGCATCCAGAATCGATTCTGGACAAGCCAGAAACATATTAACGGCGTAATATGAGTGAATGATTATTCGTACCGCAGAGCATCAATCGGGTTCATTCTCGCAGCACGTTGCGCAGGATAAATACCGAAAACTAAACCGATGAAAATTGAGACAATAACCGCCGATACAATAGAGACAAAAGGCAATGAGAACGGTACTTTCAGAATACTGGAAAGAAAAAACCCTACTCCGATACCCAGAGTGGTTCCGACTAAACCGCCTGATACTGTGAGCACAACCGCTTCGATGAGAATCTTTAATCTAAAAAAACCAGTTTCCCGCCACACTTCTAAATACAAGATGTCATTGTCAGTCTGTGTTAAAATAAAGACAATGACAATCCCAAAAAAGAAACTAAAAAATGGTTTTGCAATGCCTGAATTGGGAATAGGAACTTGGTTAATAGGAGGAACAACAATAAGAAATCCGCAAAATAATGATCAGGCAGATATACTGGCAATCAAATCAGCGCTTGACTTAGGCATCACTCATATTGATACTGCAGAAAAGTATGCCGATGGGAAAGCAGAAGAATTAGTTGGTCAAGCTATCAAAGAATATGACAGAAAAAATCTTTTCCTCGTCTCAAAAGTTTCAGAAGCGCACCTTCATTATGATGAAGTCATATCTGCTGCAAAAGGATCTTTTCAGAGAATGCAAATAAATTATCTGGATGCTTACCTTATTCATTCCCCGAATCCAAAAGTTCCTCTGCAAGAAACCATGAGAGCAATGACAGCATTGGTCGAAGAAGGATTGATAAAATATATCGGTGTAAGTAATTTTTCTTCAAAACGACTGGAAGAAGCGCAATCATATACAAAACATCCTATTGTTCTCAATCAAGTGCATTATAACTTGAAAGTCAGAGAAATAGAAAGAAAAGAACTGCTGGAATACTGTCAGAAAAACGACATAATTCTCGAAGCATACAGACCTTTGCAAAGAGGATTTCTTTTGCAAGAAAATTCAGGCATTCTCAATGAAATAGCACAAAAATATAATAAAACCCAAGCGCAAATTGCACTCAATTGGCTAATTTCTCAAAAAAATGTAACAACTATTGTAAAAGCGGCAAATACCGATCATTTGAAAGATAATTTGGGAGCAGTTGGATGGGAAATGGAAGAAAAAGATATTGAAAGATTGAGAAAAGAATTCCCGGATCAAGAAGACATTTCAGACGTCTGCCCCCTCGATTAATAAATACATGAGAGATGTCCCTAAAATTCCTTATTTCCAAACTTCCCGCTATCGTGTGCAGACTATGGTGGAATTAGCAAATCATATATCTTATATATCCACCTTTCATTTGGTCTAGCTTGGCACCTATTCTTCATCTATCATAAGATGTTCTATTTTCTTCAATGATAACGAATAATCTGCTTGGTCCAAAACGAATTCCTCATATGCAGCTCTTGTTTTGAAAAAGGATAAAACTTCTGACTCAGCTGTTAAGTTGTCCTTGTTAGTTCCTGAATATTGTGGAAATGACGACCAAATATAATGAGGTAATTCTTCTTTGCTTATCAGAAATGCGAGAACAGGATTTAAATGAATATATCGAGAAACATGTAACAATTGCTCGTCATCATCGATATGTACAGCTTTAAATACTCCTTGTAGTAAAGGCCCAACGCGCTCGTGCTTTGTATTAAAATATTTTGTATAACTGTTTGAAAACTTTGAAACAAATGAAATAATTCCCCTTTCCTTTATTTGCTTCAGGAGCATATGAAAATGATTAGGCATGAGACAATATGCAACAACTTCTATCTGTGGATCGAGTTTATTTAATGATTGTATATAACTTTTTCGCTTTTCTATCTCCAGGCTTATATATTTTGAATACTTTAGTGGTAAATCAAAAAATCTATAATACCTTATTGTGTCCAAAGCCCTAGTATACTCATGCAGTGATGTAAAAATATGTCTCTTTTCTACACCACGATTAAAAACGTGATAATATTCTCCTTTACCAAAAACTAACTTTCTATTAGAGGACATAACAATATATTAACATATAAATTCAAAAATATAAGCAAAGAGAAGGTGCGAACTTAGACCAAATGAAAGGTGGGTTAATTAGAATTCATCAAATAATCAGGATGTCCGCCAACGACAAAAATGACATCTGCCTCTTGCACCCGTTCTTTCACGCTTTTTCTATCTAATGCGAGTAAATTAACTAATTCTAATCTTCCACCGAAATTATCCCGAACGAGATTAAGATTATCTAAAACCCAACGAAGTGTATTATTATGCTCTACTGCGTATGCTTCATTGATAACAGCAATATTTATTTTATGTCGTGTTTTCCCGACAAGTTCTTCACATTTCGATACAATTTCATCCGTATAAAATCCTTCCGAACAAAGAATAAGTTTCATATATTAGTATTTCAGACTTCAGTATATGTTATTTAAATTCTTATTAATAAATTCAACGTCAAATGTCGACAATTCTTCTTTACAAGAAGCGGTTTCTTCAATAGGATTCCAAATATAAATTTTTTTCTGAAAATAAAATGCCATGCCGATCTCCATAAGCACATTCGGACCAATATAGCCTTTCATTCCGTTTTTCTCATTATTAATAACCAAAAGAATATCGCTTTCAGATATTTTTTTAAAGTTAGTACGGATAAATTTGCCCCTCTGCTCATTACTCTGCACACCCTTAAAATGATTTACTGCAAAATCATTACTTTTCTTCATCAGCTGAGCCGAAACAGGAATATTTACCGTAAAACCTCTATCTTCTAATTGTTTTTCAATGTCTACTAATTCCCTGTAGAAGTTCATACTCGCGCAAAGAAAAATTATTTTCCTCATAATACTCGCATAATAACAAAAGACACTAGCTTTTCGCCAGTGTCTTTTGTTTTTGTTATTTTAAACTTATTTTCCTCCATCCCATGGAGTCACGAGTTGAAAGTAATTTCCATCCGGATCTTCAAACGTAGCTATCCATGCGTCGCCTTCTCCCATTTGATATGGTTCTGCGATAACTTTCGCACCGAGTTTTTGTATCCTCGCGAATTCTTTCTTCACTTCTTTTGTCTCAAAATTAAGAAGTACGCGCTCCGGTTGCGGATTTTTGCCTTTGATCTTGTCATGCAGTCCGATACTCAAAAATGTTGTACCCGCGAGAAAACCACGATATTCGTCTTCTGCCATATCCGGCTTTTTCTCAAAAACTTTTTCATAAAAATCAGAAAGTTTTTTCGGATTATCAGATCCGACTAAAATCGAATTAAAATTTAACATATTTCTTCACCTCCCATCAAATTGTCATTCCGAGCGGAACGAAGTGTAGCCGAGGAATCTCCTCAATTAAATTGTAGAGATCCCTCCACTCTCCGCCAGTTGGCGGATCGGTCGGGATGACAATCACTTCAGTTTTTTCTTTTCTCTCTCTAATATCATATCCAACGCATCAAAACGTTGCTCCCACTGTCTCGTCATTTTACTCACCCAATCCTCTAAATCGTGTAAAGTATGTGTATTAAGTGTGTAAATTCTTTTCTGCGCTTGTTTCTCCATATCAACCAATTTCGCTTCACGCAAAACTTTCAGGTGCTGGGAAATAGCCGGTTTAGAGGTGTTAAAATTTGATGAAATGTCCGTCGCAGACAACTTTCCTCTACTTGCCAATACGTGTAAAATGTCTCGTCTTGTGGAATCCGCTAATGCAGAAAACATATCCATAAACAAATATTAAACCGTTTACTTAATTAAGTCAATACTTAAATACATATCAAAGAGGATCAATTCTCTTTAAATAATGTTTTCGGGGGGTTTTAATCCAATCCTAATTTTTTCGCGCAGGCGCCCCAGACCCTCCATCCGCGTCCTCGCTGGAGCATTTTCCCGCGCATAATTTGCTCTTCACGTGATGCACTTGCAGGATTTCCTGATCCCCCCACAGAATTCCATGCTCCCTGAGAAAATTGTAATCCTCCATAATATCCGTTCCCCGTATCATCATTCCAATGTCCATTTGATTCACATTGCGCGATTTGTTCCCAAATCGTATCGTTAGTCGGATCGGCAGTCGGCACAGGAGTGGGTGTCGGAGTCGGCGTCATGGTCGGAGTCGGCGTGGGTGTGGGTGTATTTGTGGGAGTAGGTGAAGGAATAACGATTGTCAGATTTTTTATTGAGAAGGGTACTGTTTGCTGGCTTGCAGAGAATGCTTGAGGAGGTTTTTGAGAAAAAAGGACGACTGTACCCACAAGAAAAAGAATGAGAAGAGCTAATCTTTCCCCAAAAATAAGAAATGCTTTGGCGAAAAAATCTTTCGTCTTTTGCATGAGACAAATTTCATTATATACCACTATGACAGTAGTATCAAATTAGGACCAAAGGGTGGATGTGCAGTGATCATTGAAACCAACCATGTTATTTGTTCTTCGGTTCTTGCACGGAACAAGACGTTAAAAAGTTGTTCTAAAGTTTGCAATTGAAGAGCATATTTTTCGTGTGAGCATTGAAACAAAACACATATGTTCTTCTGGCTCAAATTTTTCAAATTATTTGGAATTTGAAATAGCCAGTCTTTACTTTTAAGGTAAACTTCAGTATTCTGATAATATGGAAGAGTTATCAAATAAAAGTAATTCTGAAAATCTAATCCAAGTACCTCATCAATCATTTAAAAACAAACTCTCTAAAAATAAGTGGCTACTTTTCTCAATAGTCGCTATTCTCCTATTTTGTACAGGTATAAATATATTTAATTTTTTTTATAACCCTTCGTATACACATTTTCCATTTTTTATGAATTCGCTTTCTTTCGTCTTTCTTCTCCTTTTTTTGCTGTTCTTATTACAGATGGTTATTCGTTTGGCAGGGGTGATTGCTGGACTCATAAATCATACACCTCGCCTTATAATACAGCGTAAATTTTATAATGTTATTCATTCTTTACTTTATATTTGTGCTATTTTCGTCGTCTATATATCCTCTACCTTTCTTCTAACAGGACTTATCCCTCCTGAAAAACCGGTTATTCCTACAATTGATCTAGGCAGCACCATTGTCCCCCCTTCTCCAATTCCAACGCCTGAACTTATTCCCTGCAATAAGAATGAAACAGAAAAAAAATGTTTTCCTGGTGAGATTCAGATGACAACTATAAACTCTATGTCTCAACAGGATATAGAACATATTCTGTCTAAATATGGCTTGAAAGTAGCAGATGAAAGATTTAGTCAAACTACGTTTACTCTCCATGATATTGCTCCTGATGTAGATATTGCTCCCAAACTAAAAAGCTTTGCTACAAATCCTATTATTGGAACGATTAATCATGGACAAGAATCCTACCCTTTTAATTTAAAAAATCAATATATTATCTTTACATTTATGCCACAGGCTACGATAGATCAAATTGATCAATTTACACAAAGCAAAGATGTGACGGAGCTAAATGCAGACGGAAAAGTTGTAAACTATAGTCCGCTGATAATATACGTGGATGTTCCAAAAGGAACAGAATATCAGTGGCAGATAATTTTGATGAAGCAATCCTCTGATATAATTGGCGTATCTTTAGTCCCTTCTACTTAGCTCGGCAGATGTTTAATTTAACTCTTATTTTAACCTCTGATTGTATCTTTAACTGTCAAAAGTTCTTTCGTGTGAGCATTGAAACAAAGCAACGACTTTTCTTTATCTGTATTTAGGTTTTTGCACAGAACTACGGTTCCTCCTATTAGAAGCGGACGAAGCGATAGCGAAGGAGCTCGCCTGCGAGTCGCAACGAGACAGGGGTGGCCAGGTTCGGATGAGGTTCTTGTAAGAGTGAATCACGGGTTTTTCAAACCTCACCCCTTCGGCTAAAGCCGAAGACCCTCTCCTAATAGGAGAGGGTACTTGCAAGAGAGCTTTGCGTACTTTTTCAGCAGAAGGTACATATAAAATACTTGGAGTATAATATGGTTATGAAATTTATTTGGTTTCTGGTTTTTATTCTTTTCGTCGTCGTCGCGTTAGAATCGGCATATATCTTCCATCTCACTCCCTGGGCCAATACAATTACGAAAATTATTCCCATCAAACCTCAGCCTACACCGACTCCCCTTCTCGCGTATACATTCAAAAACTTACAGAAGACCAGATTTCCGGCAACGCAAATCACACTCGGCCCGATTGTCACACAAACAACTAATTACAAATCACAAAAATTTTATTATGAGGTTCCCGTCAAACCGAATAGTAGCAAATTGGAAAAAGTGAGCGGACTTATGAATATGCCCGCACAACCCGGAAATTACCCGCTCATCGTTATGTTCCGCGGCTACATTGATCAAAGTACCTATCAACCAGGTATGGACACAGAACCGGTCGCGCAAGTTCTGGCAGCACACGGATATATCACGCTTGCACCTGATTTTCTCGGGTACGGATCATCTGCCAGTCCTTCTGCAGATCCGTTTGAAGACAGGTTTCAAACATACACGACTGCGCTTACTCTTATCTCGTCTCTTTCAACGCTGAACAACGGGTTATCCGCAAGTTATTCGGGAACACTCACGGCGGATATGAATAAAATCGGCATTTGGGCGCATAGCAACGGAGGACATATCGCACTTTCGACATTGGCGATCAGCGGTGTCACCTATCCGACAGTTCTGTGGGCACCTGTATCGACGTCGTTTCCGTATGATATCCTCTATTATACCGACGAATCTGACGATCAGGGAAAAAGCTTACGAAAAGTCTTAGCGAAATTTGAGCAAACATATAATACGGATCTTTTTTCTCCGCCCAAATATTATTCGTGGATTAAGGCGCCGATGGAAATTGATCAGGGAACGAATGATCATGAGGTGCCGTTCTGGTGGTCGGATGATTTGGTCGCGACGCTGAAAAAAGACAAGGTCAATGTGACATATAACACATATCCGGGCGCCGATCATAATCTTCTGCCGAACGGATGGTCAAGCGCCGTGACAAATGATTTATCTTTCTATACAAAGGAATTTGAAAGATGAGAAATTGTCATCCCTGGAGACAAACCAGGGATCCAAATTTTTTTGTATTAATTGGATCCCCGCTTTCGCGGGGATGACAGTGTTTGGTATAATTAATCTTTATGCAAAAAATTTTCAGTTTTCTCGTCATCAGCATTTTTATCATATCTGCTCTTCAAACTCTCACTCAATACGTTTACGCCGCACCCCCTGATGAAATGGATGTTCAGGAGACATTTATCCGCGGAAAAGTCATACAAATTGTGAATCAGGGTCCGCAAACCTACGATAATACGAAAAGCTGGAATGAAAATCTGAAAGTACAGTTACTTGAAGGAAAACAAAAAGATACAATCGTCCCCATCACCTACTCTGGAGACGAAACATTCGGCGTCAAACAGCGTATCTCTGTAGGAGACATCGTTGTTGTTGACAGCAAACCGGATGCAACAAGTAAAAAAATATTCTATACCGTATACGAACCGTACCGACTTGATAATTTCTGGTGGGTACTTGCGGGTTTTGTTCTTCTCATCATCGCCGTTGCAGGGAAAAAAGGTATTGGAGCGCTAGTGGGACTGACAATCAGTATCCTCACAATCGGTGTCTATGTCGTCCCGCAGATTATTCAGGGCCGCGATCCGCTTACTGTCTGTATCACCGGAGCGATTATCATTCTTTTCTTAACGACATATATTGCTCACGGCATTTCGGTGAAAACCACAATCGCAGTCATCGGCACGGGACTTTCTCTCTGGATCGCATCGTTTATCGCGTCAGGCAGCGTGCAGTTTCTCCATTTATTCGGATTGGGCAATGAAGATGTTCAGAATATAGAAATCGGGACACTGCATTTAATTAATCCGCAAGGCTTACTTCTCGGAAGTATTCTCATCGGAACGTTAGGAGCATTAAATGATATAACGACGACACAATCAATCGCTATTTTCACATTAGCCAAAGAAAATCCGTCGCAGCATTTCCTACATTTATTTCAAAAAGGCATGGTTATCGGATGCGAGCATATTGCGTCATTGGTCAACACACTCGTCCTCGCGTACGCGGGTACGTCAATGGCAATCTTTATTTTCTTTACATTAAATCCGGCACAATTACCCTGGTGGGTAATCCTAAATAACGAAACAACAATGGAAGAGATTATGCGCACACTAATCGGAAGCGCCGCGCTCATCATCGCCGTGCCAATTACGTCAATTCTCGCAGCATACATTTCTCTTCATTGGAAACGGATGAGAGAAATCACCAAAGAAATCATCACAAATTAAAATTCGTAATTCCCTATACATTTTTCTCAAAAAAAGGTATAATATTT
>CAZAIV010000123.1:0-2672 GCA_964485315.1 uncultured Gammaproteobacteria bacterium | reverse complement strand
TTGAATGCATTCCAAACCGGCGTTGCGTTTTTGCCCGCATCGTTGAGTATTTTCATATTCGGACCACTCTCCGGATTTGTCGCTTCAAAAATCAACCCCAAATATCTCGTAAACATCGGCATGTTTATACTTTCTTTAGGGGTTCTTGTACTTTCGCTTTCCGTTTCAACGACGGCAACGGCTTGGACACTCGCACCTGCTTTTGTCCTGTTTGGTTTGGGAATCGGTATGGCATCCGCACAGTTGAATAATATTATTCTGTCTTCCGTTTCCATAGAAGTTGCAGGAGAAGCGTCTGCATCCAGCGCAACCATGCGGCAGGTCGGTTCGACCATCAGCGCTTCGTTGATCGGTACGATTTTGGCGAGTGCATTGCTTTTGAATCTTGCAATAAACGTTAAAAAAGATACGCGTATTCCCATGCAAGCCAAGCAAACTGTATTATCAACTTTACAACACACATCTCCTGAAAGCTTGCAATTTGCCCCAATACAAAATCAGACTGCGACTGCTGTAGATAAAGCGGTAAAAGACGATCTTGATCAAGCATTAGTCGACGCGTCAAAACAATCATTGCATGTAGCGTTCGTATTTATCCTCTTGGGAGCTTTTGTTTCACTTCTCATTCCCAGACTTTCGTTCGAAGGCGGACATGCTCCACGAGATAACGAAAACAAATCGTAGTTGTCCGAAAATCAGGTTTTTGTCATGTGTTGTGAGTCGCTGAAACCAACATCACCATATGATAAAGTTTTGAAGCAGATCCATCTTTTATACCTCTATCAATATTGTCTGCTCCAAAATTTATCTTTTTACCCATTTTTACCAATTCTTTTTCGAACCCTTTCGATAAGCTCATAGCTATCAACTCATTTGGCAAAAAATATCCTACTTGATTAATGAAATCAACAGTATCAAAATCAACTACATGAATCTCTGCTCCTTTCTTGCTTACTCTAGCCATTTCTAAAAGCGTTTCCAATTGTTCCGAAGTATTTAAATATCTCATCATAAAAGACGATAGTATCCGATCATATCGATCAGCCATAAACGGCAACATTCTTCCTTCAGCGGTAATAAAGTGTATATGGGATGATTGGGCATCCGGTTGATGAGATTTTAATTGAGAAAGCATTGTCGATGACATGTCTACTGCATCTATCGAGGCACCGTTAACCAAAGATTTATCTATATAACTTTGCGCTCCAACAGCCAGATCTAAAATTCTTGACGATTGATCCAAACCTTGATAGAAATTAAGGCCAACCAAAGATTGTTTTACCAAATTTCTGTCCTTCAGATCTATGCCTCCACTCTCCTGTGCCCATGCATCTGCTCTATTTGAATCTTCCCAGGTGACTCTTATTTTATCTCTTCTCTCTTTTTCTAATATCTCTCGCTGTACCAATTCTAATTTTCCATTCTTAAAAACAAGGTCTCCAACACGTTTGGGTTGAGCAGGTTGATCTTTACTCTCCATAATTAATATTATAGAACATTCCCATATTATCTATGTTGCTGCAATATTCTAGTTTTGCTAGAATAAAAAGCGTGAATACGTTTAAACGCCTGCTGACTATTTTATTCAAACTATCAACCTGCGAAAAAACTCCGGTCGGCTTACGCACCACGTTTTCCGATTTAGGTCCGACCTTCGTCAAACTTGGGCAGCTGTTGTCGGCCAGACCTGACTTTGTTCCACGCGAATACTGCGAGGAATTCCGATCCCTACTTGACCAGGAAGCTCCGATTCCATTCGAGGAAATAGAAAAAATTCTGTGGAAGGAACTGGGTCAAGATTATAATGTAATCTTCAAATCTGTAGATAAAACACCTATTTCTTCCGCTTCCATCGGCCAGGTACATAAAGCTGTATTGAAAAATGGAGACAAAGTCATCATTAAAGTCAGAAGACCGAATATCAAGGAAATCATAAATCACGACGCGAAAATTCTGGGAATGCTCGCGAATATTCTTAACCATATGAGTTTCTTCAGAGGCATCGGCATCAAAAAAATCATTTCGGAATTTTCCTGGTGGATTTCAAAAGAACTTGATTTCCGTATAGAGGTTGAACGCGGTCAAACACTTGCGGCAAATCTCGCTCATTTTCCCCATATCAAAATCCCCCGCTTTTATGACGAATATACGACCGAAAACGTCCTGGTAGCCGAATACATCGACGGAATCACGGTTAACGAAATCCTGAACCGCATGCAAAAAGAACATATTACGGACTTTACCCAACTAAAAATGCCGTTTCCCGTTGACATGCATACGGTCATTTCCGAGATGATCGAGTGTTACATCTTCAAGCAAATTCTCACGGACGGATTTTTTCATGGAGACCCGCACCCAGCAAATCTCATCATTTTACCCAACAATACCATCGCGTTGGTTGACTTCGGCATCATGGCGGTTCTGGACAAAAAAGAGCACACGCAGGCTCTGATGACTATTCTCGGTATCATCGAAGACGATCCGAAAATGCTCCTGAACGTGTTGACGACTATCGCGGAAAAGGAGTTCACGCGCAAGGAAGAACTCGACATCACCGACGCTCTTTCCGAAGAACTCCACAAGATCCACGGCGGCAGTCTGAAAGAGGCGAATATCGGAGAACTGATTTTGAATGTCATTTCTTTGGGAAGAAACTACAACCTGCACTGGAG
>CAZAIV010000122.1:0-9495 GCA_964485315.1 uncultured Gammaproteobacteria bacterium | reverse complement strand
CTTTGGTAAAGAAACGATGGGAGATCGAAGTATTTCACCGAGAACTAAAACAAACCTGTGGACTTGAGCAGTGTCAGGCTCGCACGAGCCGAGCTCAGAGAAATCATATTGTTCTATCGGTACTTACCTGGATTAAACAAGCTGCCCTACGAAAGCACTACAATATCTCTTTTTATCAACAACAATGGGATACCATAAAAGATGCTATAGCCCAACAGATGAAACTTGAACTAATTGCTACCTAGGTGCGAAACTCGTGAACAATAAATATTCATGTCAGGTTGCCGGTTCAGAAGTTGCAGGAGAGAGGCGTCATTATATAAAGAAACAGGCAGAATACATTCACTCGGCCGTATTCTTGCCAGTTCATTCTGCAGGACGATTGCGAGATTTTCAAATAACAATTCTTCAACAGCAAAATATCCTGTTGAAACATCCGAAACACTCATTCCGAGAGTATTTTTTTCAACAGATAAACTGATAATGTAATTATTTTCTTTTTTCTCAAGAGCCTTTTCATCAAGCATCGTTCCGGGAGTAACAATCCGGATAACTTCCCGCTGAATAATACCTCGTTTATTCGGGGGGCTCATCTGTTCGCAAATCGCCACTTTATATCCCGCTTCTACTAATTTCGCGACATAAATATCGACTGCATGGAAAGGAACTCCTGCCATCGGAATCCTTCCGTCTTTTCCTTTCGGACGGGACGTCAAGGTAATATTCATCACTTCCGCTCCGGTTACCGCATCATCTAAGAACAGTTCATAGAAGTCTCCCATTCTGTAAAAAAGCAAGCAATCCATGTATTGTTGCTTTATCTGCAAATATTGCTTCATCATGGGAGTGCTGAATGTTTGCATAGTGTTACATTTTTTTCAAATATTGCTCCAGTTTTTCGAGTGCGATTCTTCGCATGTATGTCGGACTTTTTTCTTCTTCACTCATTTCTCCCCAGGTCTTCGTGTGTCCCTCAGGAATAAAAATATTGTTCCATCCGAAACTGTTGCCACTCGGTTTTTCTGCAATTGTTCCCCGGGTTTTCCCGGCGAAAAATTTCACTGTTTTCCCATCATAGAATCCATACGTGACTTGCGCAACTGCAGAACGATCCATATATCCATCAAGCAACCGACATAATCCATCAGCGCCTAACTCTTCCAAAAACCACCTGATCAACGTGTCAGGTAATTTACCTAATGCTAAAAATGTCAACGATACATCCTCAACCAAAACAGGAGATTTTACGATTTTATATGCTTCTTTTACTTTCTGCTTGATAATTTCTTTCGGATCAAGCGATTGGATTTCGGGAAGATCGATATCCTTGTGTTGAAACGGAATATGACAGTATAACGCGGTCTGCTTCGCCTTATCCAAATTTCCGGTAATATACAGTAAAGACCTAAACATATATATAAGTATATCAGAAATTTGCTCCTTCTCATTTCTTCCGTTACAATAAAACAATGGATCCTGTTGCGCCACAAACCCCGACACAATCAGAACAATCACAAATACCGGTAGTAAAACCACCTGCTGTTCCTGCAAAAGTTTGCCCTGTATGTAAGTATGTTGTTCCGAACAGCTGGTATTTCTGTCCGAATTGCGGCAAGAAACTAAAAATGAAGCCGCTCTCTACATCTATTTGGCGACAAATCGGAGTTTACCTTATCAGCATTCTCTTCCCGCCATTCGGTATTATTCCAGCAATTAATTACTTCCGCCAGCCTTCCTGGAAAGCGAGGACTGTAGGATTCTTTTGTATACTCTTTACCGCCTTATCTATTTACGCTGCTGTCTGGTATGCTAATGTTCTTATGAAACAAATTAATGCACAGGTAAGCCCACAACTGAATTCATTACAGGAATTGGAATCTGTCAATCAATAGCCATATGAAAATTACAAAATTCAATTCCTCCAACCCGAGACGGGTCAAGTAATGAGCGTGTAGAAAACCTCCTTCAGGAATTATTCAGTAATCTGCGGTATAATCACTTTATGCGTATATTAGTCGTCGAAGACGAACACAAAATAGCAAACTCCATTAAAAAAGGACTGGAGCAGGAAGCGTATGCTGTGGACGTCAGTTTTGACGGGCAGGAAGGATTTGATCTTTTATCAACAGAGGAGTATGACGTGGCAATCGTCGATCGTATGTTGCCGGAAATGGATGGATTAACGATATGTAAAAAACTCAGAGAGCAGGCAATCCATACACCAATCCTTCTTTTGACAGCCAAAGGCCAGGTCAGTGACCGAGTCGAAGGACTCAACGCGGGAGCAGACGATTACTTAGTAAAACCATTTGCTTTCACAGAATTATTAGCCCGTATCAAAGCTCTATCCCGCCGACCGAAACAAACAATCGGAACAATATTACAAGTAGCTGATTTAGAAATAAATACTCTGACCTACGAAGTGAAAAGGCAAGGAAAATCGATCCCCCTTTCCAGTAAAGAATATGCGCTTCTCGAATATCTGATGCGGCATCCTAATCAAATTATCTCTAAAGAACGAATCATCGGCCATGTTTGGAATTACGACGCAGATGTTCTGCCGAACTCGGTTGAGGTCTATATTACTCATTTACGAAACAAAATAGACAAACCATTCCCAGCACAGCAACTTATTCACACAGTCCGTGGATTCGGATATAAAATAAGCGCGTAGTTATTTGTTTTACATTTTATATTTTATATTTTTATTATGTTTCAATCAGCACGAATCAAACTGACAGTTCTTTATGTCCTTATCGCTCTGATTATCACAACTTTCTTCAGCGTACAGGTATATTATGGATTTGGCCTTGAAATTGAACGGGGATTGCAGCGCCAACGCGTGTTCATTCAGCAAGGGACAATTCCTTCAAATGTGCCCCAGATAACTTTTCATATAAAACCTGATCCCGCGTTATTGCAGGATGAACGACAACGGTTCCTTATCCGTATCCTCCTTACCGACCTCATCATGATCATCGTATCAGCCGGCGCAGGTTACTTTCTCGCGGGAAAAACATTGCAACCGATTAAAGAAATGATTGACGAACAAAACAGATTTATAACTGATGCATCTCATGAATTGAACACACCATTAACATCGTTACGAACGACGATTGAAGTTAATCTGCGGGATAAAAAATTATCAACTGAAGAAGCAAGAAAAGTATTAGAAAGCAACTTAGAAGAAGTCGACGAATTACAAACGCTTTCAGGTGAACTTATTCAATTAGCTCAATATCAAAAAACACCGGGTCAGGGAAACTTTGAACAACTTTCTCTTGATGAAATCATACAATCTGCCGTAAAGAAAACGTCATCACTGGCTAAGAAAAAACAAATCAGTGTAGCAACGAAAATTCCCCAAATAGCACTACAAGGAGATAAAAAAAGCTTAATAGAACTGTTTGTCATCCTTCTTGACAATGCGATTAAATATAGTTCCGAAGAAAGATCAATTTCGATCAATGCTGCGAAAACAGACGGGAAAGTAATCATTACTGTTGAAGATAATGGAATGGGTATCGACGAAAAAGATCTGCCGCATATTTTTAATCGTTTCTTCCGAACAGACAAATCACGATCAAAACAACAGGTCAACGGTTACGGTCTCGGTCTTTCTATCGCGAAACGAATCGTTGCATTGCATCTCGGGAAAATTTCAGCGAAAAGTACAACAAAAGGCGACAAACAAGGGGCAACTTTCATGATTGAATTACCTTGTTAGGGTATATTGCTTAAGGTTTTTTTCAGTTATCGGCTTTATAGTTAAGGATGGTATGAATATAATCAGGTCAATTTTCAGCAAACTTAATGGCGTAAAAAAATGGTTTTTCAATCGTTCTCTTCGAAGTAAAATACTTATTATCATTATTATTCTTGTTATTGGCTACTTCACGGTTCCGGGACTTCTCGGGGCAAATAAGGCAAAAGTACAATATCAAACTGCCCAAGCAACGAAAGGAACACTTGTCACTACAGTCACTGAGTCGGGCAATGTAGTCGTGGCAAATCGTTTGGCTGTAACGACACAGGCCAGCGGAACGGTTAAAGATGTATTGGTGAAAGACGGCGATACGGTCAAAGCCGGACAAATTATCGCAGATTTGACACTTGATAATTCGGGCACCCAACGTCAAACGCAAACATACGCAAGCTATTTATCCGCACAAGCACAGCTCGCCAACGCACAGGCTCAACAATATAGTCTTCAATCAGCTATGTTCTCAAAATGGCAAACATTTTATAATCTTTCCATCGATTCAACGTATCAAAATGCTGATGGCAGCCCAAATATAAATAATCGTACAAATCCGGATTTTATAACCGCCCAGGATGACTGGTTGGCAGCAGAAGCACAATATAAAAATCAGCAAATGACAATTGCCCAAGATCAGGCAGCCGAAAGCAATGCGCTGTCCAGTTACCAAGCATCCTCAGCGACAATCACAGCACCATCCAGCGGAACCATAACCGATATGGTAATTGCTCCGGGTATGCAAATCAGTAGTTCTGCAACAACCACTACCAGCACTGCCCAAACCACTATAGCCAGTATCGCGAACAGCGGAACACCTATAATCAGCGTCAGTTTGTCGGAAGTCGACGCCGCTAAAGTTAAGGAGGGACAAAAAGCTACGATCAGTTTTGATGCTTTGCCCAATCAAACATTTACGGGAAAGGTTACGGGAATCAACACCACAGGAAGTATCACCTCAGGCGTAACTACGTACCCTGCAACCATTGTTCTGGATGTGCCCAATGATAAAATCCTCCCCAACATGAGCACCACTGCAAATATCATAACCGGGGTAGATAATAATGTATTGTTGGTGCCTTCAGCGGCCGTACAAACTGTCGGCAGCACGTCTACCGTAAATGTAGTGAAAAATGGTACTGTCACACCTACTCAGATCCAAATCGGTGCCTCCAATGATACACAAACCGAAATTACTTCCGGACTATCGGAAGGAGACACTGTCGCTATCGGTTACACGACAACCTCTAAATCATCGAACAATACAACCTCTCCGTTTAGCCGAGGTATTTTCGGTGGTGGCGTAGGCGGTAACGCAAGAATCCAAGCCAGACCAGGCGGAGGAGGATAGGATTTAGAAATTCTGTATATGTATGTTAATGCACGTATCACATTTGACCAAAATTTATCATGTCGGGTCAACCGAGACCTTAGCTCTATCTGATGTTTCCTTCAATATAGAAAAAGGCGAGTTTGTCGCGATCATGGGACCTTCAGGCAGCGGTAAATCAACCCTCATGCATATGCTCGGCGCACTCGACACACCCACCAGCGGCACTTATACTCTCGATGGAGAAGATGTTAGTAAATTGTCAGACGATCAGCTTGCCGATATTCGAAATAGGAAAATTGGTTTTGTCTTCCAGGCATTTAATCTACTTCCCAGACGCAGCGCTATGAAGAACGTGATGCTGCCGATGATGTATGCCGGTATTGCGAAAGCAGAACGCATTGAGCGGGCAAAAAAATATTTGACTATGGTAGGACTCGGTGACCGCTTGGAGCATACGACCAATCAACTCTCAGGAGGACAACAACAACGCGTCGCTATCGCACGAGGAATTGCCATGAACCCAGCACTCCTTATGGCTGACGAACCGACAGGCAATTTGGCGTCTTCACAAGCCAATGAAATCATGGATATATTCAAAGAGCTAAATAAAGAAGGACACACTATCGTCATGATTACCCATGAACCGGACATTGCGGCCAATGCTAAGCGCATTATTATGCTACGGGATGGGAAATTTATCAGTGATAAGAAAAACACAAAGCACCAGATAAAAGAAAATATGAAAGGTTAATCTATGGATATTTGGGAACTTTTTTCATCGGCAATCGAAGCGCTGACATTAAATAAACTGCGAACCGGACTGGCAACTCTGGGCATTGTCATCGGTATCGGCTCGGTAATTGCATTAATCTCATTGGGACAATCAAGTCAACAATCGGTACAGCGACAAATTGAATCATTGGGCGCCAATACCCTGACAATTATGCCGGGAGCACAAAAGACAGGCGGGGTGCAGCAGGCCCCGGGCAGCAGACAAACACTGACCAATGCCGATGCTACCGCCATGCAAAAATCTCCTCAATTGACAGACATCAGCGCCGTCTCTCCTGAAGTATCATCACGCTCGCAAGTTATAGCCGGCGGGAATAATGAAAATGACTTGGTAATGGGAGCCACTTCCGCCTACGCTACCGTACATAATCTTCAAATTCAGGAAGGTTCATTTATTACAGATGCGCAAAATCAGGGCGCGGCAAAAGTCGCGGCTATCGGCCCCCAAGTCGCTTCAGATCTTTTCGGCACAACCGATCCTGTCGGCCAGATGATACGAGTCGATAAAACAACCTTTTATGTAATCGGTGTTACCGTGGCAAAAGGCGGAAGCGGATTTCAGAACCCCGACGCCACTGTATATATTCCCCTCTCTACTGCTCAACAGCAGATTTTAGGTCAAAATTACCTGGACACGATCACCGTATCTGCCAAGTCGCAGGATGTCACGACAGCTGCGGAGAATGAGGTAGGTTATTTTTTACTTGCCCGCCATCACATTACCGACCCTGCCAGTGCCGACTTCAGTATTCTTTCCCAACAGGATATATTAGGCGCTGTAACTTCTGTTACCGGCACATTGACATCTCTTTTGGCCGGTATCGCCGCCATATCTCTACTGGTAGGCGGAATCGGTATCATGAATATTATGCTCGTAACAGTAACCGAACGAATCAGAGAGATCGGCCTTCGCAAGGCTCTGGGGGCGAAGAAAAAAACGATTGTTTATCAGTTTTTGGTTGAAGCTGTGCTGCTAACTATTATCGGCGGCCTCCTGGGGATGATTTTAGGTATCCTCGTTTCATGGGGAGTTGCCTCACTGATCAAACTTCCCTTTGTCCTTTCATTCTTCGCCATCGCTTTGGCAATCGGTGTTTCGGGCGCCATAGGTATTTTATTCGGTTGGTACCCTGCTCAAAAAGCAGCAGGTCTATCACCTATTGAAGCATTAAGATACGAATAATGAAGAATGCGCAATTTAGGTAAAGGGGGCCTGCCCCTCCGAAGCCTGTATCTATAGCAGGCAAACATAAGATTTATAATTATAGAAGCATGAAGCCATCCTTCGCTAAAGCTATGGATGGCGAAGGGGGGTGAAAATATGAAAGGTAATAACATGGTCGTTATGATAGTAGTTGCTATCGTTATTGCAGGCGCAGCTTTTTTCGGCGGCATGCAATATGAAAAAACAAAAGCACCCGCAAGGGGCGCACAATTCGGCAATGCTCAGGGCGGGCAGGGTGGAGGAAGATTTTTTAGAACAGGTGGTGCCAACGGAGCCGGAGGAGGTGCAACCATCGGACAAATCGTCAGCGTGGATTCCACCGGCATCACGGTAAAGTTACCCGATGGAAGTAGTAAAATTGTAATTATTCCGAGCGGTACGAAGATTACGAAATCAGATACCGCGACAATATCTGATCTGACAAAAGGAGCACAAGTCGCTGCGTTCGGAACAACCAATTCGGATGGTTCAATTACAGCGCAAACTGTACAATTGAATCCGCAAATAAGGATGCGCACGGGAACAGGCGGACAGACAAATGGTGGATAGCGCACCTATACAATAGGATTAATTAAACAGGTCATATATAATCGGCTGTGGTGGATAGATAAGTTTTGTTCGTAGGCAAATTTCTATTCTCTATCCCCCAGCCGACTTCTGGAATAACTTGACAGCTTTTATGTACGTATCTACAATGTAATTACATATGACAACTACAATTATATCTATCGGCAATTCACGCGGTATACGCATTCCAAAAGTACTACTTAGCGAAAGCGGATTAGGAAATGAAGTTGAGCTAGTCGTAAAAAAAGGTGAAATACGAATTTTGGCGGTAACTGCAAAAAAGAAAAAAGTGATAAAGGATACTCTATTATTATCAGAAAAAACACTCGGCGTTGATTGGAACAAACCCGAAGAGGAAGATGCATGGAAAAGTTTACAGTAGGAAGTGTTGTTTCAGTTGTTTTCCCCTTTTCTAATCTAAAAGGACAAAAAATACGTCCGGCTTTGGTTTTGGCTAGGGTTGAATTTGACAATTTAATTTTATGTCAAATTACTTCAAAACCATACTCAAGTAAAACAGCAATAAGGATCAGAAAATCAAATTTTGCAGAGGGGAAGTTGCCTGTAATAAGTTCCGTAAGACCAGACAAGCTATTTACAGCAGACGCTTCTATTATTAAAGATAAGCTGGGCAGGCTAAATATAAAAACAAAAGATAAAATATTACAAAAAGTCCGCAAACAATTCAGATAACTTCATGAAGGCTTAGTGGTATAATTCTATTGTGAAAAGGATTTATATAATCGCCGCAGTAGTTTTAATAGTTACTATTGCAAGTGTAATCTTTTATAAATGGGATAAAGACCAACTTTCCTTACCCTTAAATCAAAAAATAACCTCAATCATAAATAAAACTATAAATAATAATAGTAAAACATCTATCGACCACATCGTTATCATCACTATGGAAAATAAATCATATGAAGATATCGTCAATAATCAAGATGCTCCATATATCAATTCCCTAATCCATAAACATAGCTTCTCAGATAATTATTTCGCAGTCTCTCATCCCAGTCTACCTAACTATATCGCCATGATCGGCGGAAACACTTTCGGCATTAACACTGACTGTACTGATTGTCACGTCAACTCAACCAATCTAGTAGACCAACTGGAACAAACGAATAAAACATGGAAAGCATATATGGAGTCAATGCCTACTGCATGTTTTTCCGGTAGTGCTGGAGAATATGCACAAAAACATAATCCCTTTATTTATTTCGATGATATAAAAAATAATCCAAATCGCTGTAAAAACATCGTTCCCTTCACTCAACTGCAAACAGACTTAAAATCTGAAAACACAACCGCAAACTTTATTTGGATAAGTCCTAATCTATGTAATGATATGCATGACTGTTCGGTAGAAAAAGGTGATACGTGGTTGTCAGAGCAAATACCACTGATTCTTAAATCCCCTGCATTTTCTCAACAAAAGTCTTTACTCGTAATCACCTGGGACGAAGGCGAAACTTCAGGGGATAATAAGGTTCCTCTACTACTTATCGGCAATTCGGTAAAACAAGGATTTGTTTCACATAACGCCTATACTCATTACTCTCTTCTGCATACGATTGAGAATTTATGGAATATATCACCTCTTACCATGAATGTTTCCAACGCGCCTATAATGTCCGATTTAATAAGTATACCTAAATAGAAGTTTCGCAAATAAATGAATGAGTTCACGCTTCTAACAGAGAAAATTTGACACCGTCTCATTTAATCTGATAGCGTAAATAGTCCAATGGATATTAATACTGCCCCCAGAGGAGAACTGGTGCGACTTGTCTACGAGATGGCAGATAGGATCGCGGT
>CAZAIV010000121.1:0-6442 GCA_964485315.1 uncultured Gammaproteobacteria bacterium | reverse complement strand
GTAAGCATATTTGTCAATATAAGATCTACAATCTATTATAGCGTATATTCCCTGTGCTGTCTTTATATGTTATTTTTTTCCTCGTATTTGGTACATCGCGCCTCTTGTCGTGCCAATTTTTTGGATAAAACCTGATTTCTCGAGTTGCTGCAGGTCGTAACGCAGAGTTCGGTCCGGAATTTTGAGGAAACGTCTATGTATCCGGTCAAAGGATACTATATTGTGTTCTTTGATGATAGTAAGTATTTCTTTTCGTCTGGGGAGAAGAAAATCTTCCGGTTTTGGTTCCGTTAAGTCCGCAATATGTGTTTTTAGCTTATCGGTTTCTTCAATCATAATAGACAGGATAAATTCAATAAAAGCAGTCGCGTCATTTCGATCCAAAAGGGCATAATAAGTTTGTTTTCTCTCCTGTAAACCCTCTTCAATAGATAAAAGATACTGGAAATGATAATCGTGTTTGGCAAGAAGAGCTTGCATCAGAAGTCTTCCGACTCGGCCATTTCCGTCAAGAAATGGATGGATTTTTTCAAAGCAAAGATGTGCGAGACTGGCTTTAATGAGGGGGAAAACTTCGCTGGTTTGATTTATTAGTTTGAGTAAATCAGACAGCAATGGTTGTAATTGGGAAGGCGGCGGTGTCATATAGATGACATTACCTGATTGATCGAAGATTGCGCTTGGTTCTTGGCGTATAACTCCGGTTTGTGAAGTATGAATCAGTTTGTGCATGACCTGCTTATGTAAATTTAAAATATAATTAAGGTCAATAATTTCCGGGATACTGTTTTGCCGCATGAATGAAAGAGCGGTTATGATATTTTCTACCTCTTGGTGCTCATAATCAATTTCAGTTTGTGCTTCAATTTTATCCGTCACATCATTTAGTGATAGCTGATTTCCTTCAATTTGGGCCGAAAAGACAGAACTTTTGAGAAGAGTTTCTCTGCGCAAGTTTGTCAAAAGAGTTTCGGGTATAGCAAGCGTTTTCAACGCTTCCCTATTCGCCTCAATTTTAGCAATTGATGAAAGCATCTCGTTGGTTATTTGATATGGCGGAGGTATTTGCATATTGCCAGATACAGCCATATATTACCAGATGCTGCCAAATCTTGCCAGATATGGAATAAGCTTCAAATTTCAAGCATATAACTCACCTTACGAACGTACGTTTCTGGTAAGCGATCCGCCAGCTGGCGGAGAGCGCATCCGGAATCGATTCTGTACAAGCCAGAAACATAGTAACTGCGTAGCATGAGCATCTAATATTAGAGGCCTAGTTCTGCGTGGATTTTCTGCATTGCCTGAAGCGTTATCTCAACAAATTTTTCGAGCGGAATATGTAATTCAGTTTCACATTGTTTTATTGCTTCCCTGCTTGCTCCTTTTGCGAAACTTTTTTCTTTAAATCGTTTCAAAACAGTTTGTGTGTCTACCGAAGCAAGTTTTTTATCGGGTCTTACCAATGCTGCCGCAACGATTAAACCGGTGAGTTGATCCACACAGGCTATCGACCAGTCCATGTCATTTTCAGGCAGAACTTTTGTATTTTCGAAATTATGCGCTTTAATTGCATGAGCGATATGTTCAGGAATCATTTTTTCTTTTTCAAAAAGAAGCAGTCCGTGTTTATCCAGCATATTTTGCTCTTGCGCAATTTCATAATCTGCATCGTGTAAAAGTCCTGTAATTCCCCATGTCTGTATTTCTTCTTCAGTTGCATCGGGATGCAAATGTCGGCAAATTGCTTTCATTGCCGCTTCGCAGGACAAGCAGTGTTTGATGAGGTTTTTATTTTGAATATATTTGGTAAGGGTATAATAGGCTTCTTTTCGATTCATAGCTAAAACAAAAGTTAAAATATAAAGAATAAAAATCTATGTATCTTTTACGTTTTACATTCTACGTTTTATATTTGTTCCCGTGTGGACCCAAGTGGATTCGAACCACTGACCTTTACAATGTCAATGTAACGCTCTAACCAGCTGAGCTATGAGTCCAAAGTGAAGTCATTATAACATAAAAAAAACCTGCACGAAAACAAAAAACGTCCTCGTGCAGGAAATAAATACTTAATACTAAGATTTATATGCAATTTGAATTATTAACTCATCTTATGCAGTTGTCATTCCCGCGAATGCGGGAATCCAATTAACAAGAAGACGTGGATCCCTGGTTTGCCTCCAGGGATGACAAAAGATGCATAACATGAATTATTAAGACATAGCTCTAATTACGTCTCTGTAATATTGCATTGCTGCTGAGACTGATACACCGCCATCTCTGGGGTATCGTATTACTGTTCCTGAATTAGAATCTTTTGATCGTTGCGTTTGTGCTGATTTCGTTTCTTGAAATGCTGGTAATCTTTGATTGCCTTTTCTTTCCATATTATTTCACCTCCTTTACCCGCTGAAGTTTTAACGAAAGCGGGCTTCGACCAATTTTTCTCATAAAAAAACCTCCCGTGTGGGAGGTGGTCTGTTTTATTTTTTGGTTATGTATTACTTATGTAATCCTCCCACTACATAACCGCTTCTGTTAAGAAGAAGGTTAAGTGTGAGAGAGACAACTTTTTGCATATGAATTATTATACTATTCAAAATATTTTCTTGTCAATAGTTTAATTATTTTACCGCGATGACTTCTATTTCTATCAATGCATCTTTTGGTAAACGCGCAACAGCAACTGTTGATCGAGCTGGTTTGTATTTTTCGAAATATGATCCGTAGATTTCATTTACTTTTGCATAATCATTCATATTGGTTAAAAAAATGGTTGTTTTTGTGACATTAGTCAAGTTGCATCCTGAGGCGTGCAAGACTGCTTGAATATTTTGCATAACTTGTTTAGTTTGTTCTTCGATTCTTTTTTTTAACTCTCCTGTTGCCGAATCAATACCGATCTGTCCGGAACAAAAAACAAAACCATTTGATTCAACAGCCTGCGAATATGGGCCGATTGCATGAGGTGCTTTATTTGTCTGAATCGTTCTCATCATATCTTTATACCAAATACTGATAGAGCAAGTCATCTGTTTGCAATACTCTGTACTTTAGACCGATTCTTTCCATTCTTTTGAGCAGCGGTTCATAATCCTTTTTATCTTTTAACTCAATACCGACCAACGCCGGTCCTTTTTCTTTATTTGTCTTTTTCATATATTCGAATCGAGATATATCATCTGTCGGACCAAGCGCTTTGTCGACAAATTGGCGCAATTGTCCGGGTTTCTGGGCGAATTCGATGATGAAATAATGTTTTCTTCCCTGGTAGATAAGACTTCTTTCCAAAATTTCAGGATACCGAAGCAAATCATTATTTCCCCCGCTTAGGACACAAACTACGGTTTTTTCTTTTATTATTTTTTTGATTGATTCGAGGGCGCTTATGGACACAGCTCCTGCGGGCTCTGCAATAATACCCTCTTGCTGATAGAGATCAATCATCGTTGTGCAAATCATGCCTTCGGGAACTGTAATAATATCTTTGACATATTTTTTACAAATCGCAAACGTCAGACTTCCGACTGTTTTGACCGCGGCGCCATCGACAAATGTATCGATTGATTCAAGCGCTACCACTTTCCCGTTTCGAAGAGACGTATGCATTCCCGCTGCGCCTCCCGGTTCACATCCGACAATAGTCACCTTAGAATTTTGTTGCTTGATATAGCTCGCGATACCTGAGATAAGTCCGCCCCCGCCGATGCATGCTACTACGATATCAAGTTTTCCCTCTGTCTGTTCATATATTTCCTTACCCACTGTTCCCTGTCCTGCAATGACAAGCGGATCGTCAAACGGATGCACGTAGACCATGTTGTTTTCTTTGGTAAAAATTTGGGCTTCTTTGCTCGCGTCGTCATACGTTTCTCCCACAAGTTTAATTTCCACATATTCTTTTCCGAAATGTTTTACCTTCTCAATTTTTTGATTCGGCGTTACTACCGGCATGAAAATAACACCTTTTATTTTTTGTAAGTAGCAACTATATGCGACGCCTTGCGCATGATTTCCCGCGCTTGCGCAGACAACGCCTCTTTGTTTTTCTTCTTTACTTAGAGATGCGATTTTATTATACGCGCCGCGGATTTTAAATGACCGGACTTCCTGCAAATCTTCCCGCTTGATATATATGTTTGCCTCATATAATTGAGATAAACGTTTTGCATACTGTAAAGGTGTTTGGCTGATGATAGGTTGTAGCCTTTGTGCCGCGTCAAAGATTTGTTTGGTTGTGATAAATTGTTTCATATAACCTTAGCTTCTTTAACTTCAATTATTTTCTCAATTTGGTTTATCAGTTTTTCAACTGTCTCTTTTGTTGTAGAGATTTTAATGATAAAACGCGCCTGATGTTGATTGATTGCGTGTACTTCCAAACCTTCAACATTTATTTTTCTTCGAAGAAGTATGCCGGCGATTCTGTACAGAACCCCCGGACGGTTTTCTGATGTGACCATAATTGTCTGCGCCGTTTGTTTTTCCATACTTATTTCAATCTCATTTCATGAACCGCTGCTCCTGTAGGTATCATTGGGAACACGTTTGCTTCTTTTTCAACTTCAATATCCAAAAGAAACGAATTTCTGCTTTGCAACAGTATATCAAGCGCTGTCTCAAGTGTTTTTCTTTTCTCCACTTTTTCGCCTTCGATGCCGTACGCTTTTGCTATATTTACGAAATCAGGATTTTGCATGTTGGTAAATGAATATCGTTTCTCGAAAAACATCTGCTGCCATTGCCGGACCATGCCGAGAAAATGATTGTTTAAAATGACAATTTTTACCGGGAGTTTTTCCTGCATGATTGTTCCAAGTTCCTGAAGCGTCATCTGAAAACTGCCGTCACCAATAACGGCAATCACTTCTGTTTCAGGTGCGCCGATTTTTGCTCCGATTGCCGCGGGTAAGGCAAATCCCATTGTTCCTGCCCCTCCGGATGTGATGAAATAATTCGGATACGTATGTTGATAGTACCGCGCAGCAGTCATTTGATGTTGTCCGACGTCAGCGACGATGATGGCGTTCCCTTTTGTTTTTCGCGCGAGAAGATGAATGACTTCCGCCATCTTTATTTTTTGGGTATGGTTTGGCGTAACATCATGATAAATAACAGCTGCATGTTCTTTTTGATACAATTTTTTAAATTCGCTTATCCACAAATCATGTTTCATCTGCTTCATTTTCGGAATCAGCATGGTGAGAGCTTCTTTTGCATCCGCATGTATCGCTATATCTACAGGAATGTTTTTATTAAATTCACTCGCGTCAATATCTATATGTATAATTTTTGCTTGCGTTGCATAATCTTTGGTTCGGCCGGTAACGCGGTCATCAAAGCGCATACCGATGGCGATGATCACATCCGCCTGGTTCGTCAAAACATTCGGCGCATAATTTCCATGCATGCCCAGCATTCCCGCGTATAACGGATTATCCACAGGAAACGTCGAGAGTCCATGAAGCGTGCATGCGACGGGAATATCTGATTTCTCCGCGAATTGTTGTAGTTCTTTTGTTGCTTTTGCGATTAAAACGCCATGACCGGAAAGTATGAGGGGTTTTTTTGCATGATTAATCATCATAGCGGCTTTTTGTATTTTCGATAGAGATACGTTGTTTTTTATCGCTGCAATTTTCTTTTTCGGATAAGAATACGCAACTTTCTCAAACTGCGCGTCTTTTGTGATATCGATGACCACTGGTCCGGGGCGTCCCGCCGCAGCGATATGAAAAGCTTTTTGTATCACGTCCGCAATTTCTTTTGCGTTGGTAATCTGATAGTTCCATTTGGTTATCGGACTGGTGATGCCGATAACATCAACCTCCTGAAACGCATCCGTTCCCAAAAGTTTAGAGTCTACCTGTCCGGTAATACAAAAAAGAGGAACAGAATCAATCATCGCATCGGCGATACCGGTTACCAAATTAGTTGCTCCGGGTCCTGAGGTTGCGAAGCAAACGCCCGGCTTTCCTGTTATTCTCGCGTATCCTTCTGCCGCGTGTGCTGCTCCTTGCTCATGGCGAACGAGGACATGTTTTATTTGATCGGCATAATGAAATAGCGCGTCATAAATCGGCATAATCGCGCCGCCCGGATAGCCGAAAATAATTTCGACGTTTTCTTCCAGTAATGATTTGATGACTGCTTCGGAACCTGTTATTTGCATAAAAAATCCCCGCTTCGCGGGGTACATTTGCTCACCACAAACACCCCGTCAGCGGAGAATGATGAGAACAAGAATACTTTGTGAAATAGTCAAGTGCATTATATATATTGTAGATAAATGAAAAAATATTTGCAAGCGGGAATCTATCTGGAATGAGTTCACGCTTCTAACAGAGAAAATTTGACACCGTCTCATTTAATCTGATAGCGTAAATAGTCCAATGGATATTAATACTGCCCCCAGAGGAGAACTGGTGCGACTTGTCTA
>CAZAIV010000120.1:0-8298 GCA_964485315.1 uncultured Gammaproteobacteria bacterium | reverse complement strand
GCGGGAAAGTGCTGGACAAAAACATTACCCGTGAGTCGATTCACCGGCCGGCGCCTCTCCTCTCTGAACAGGAAACGAGACCTCAAATCCTGGAGACAGGAATTAAAGTCATCGATTTGATTGCGCCGTTTACTAAAGGCGGTAAAACAGGTATTTTCGGAGGAGCGGGAGTGGGGAAAACTGTTATTATTCAAGAATTAATTCGTAATATTGCTCAGGAGCATAAAGGTCATTCGGTTTTTGCAGGTGTCGGAGAACGAACGCGTGAAGGAACCGGTTTGTATAGTGAAATGAAGTCGTCCAGAGTTATGGATAAAACAGTTATGGTCTTCGGCCAAATGAATGAACCTCCGGCAAACCGTCTGCGTGTCGCGTTAACAGCGCTTACTATGGCTGAATACTTTAGAGATAAAAAGAATGAAGACGTGTTGCTTTTTATTGATAATGTTTTCCGTTTTGCCCAAGCCGGCTCCGAAGTATCAGCATTGCTTGGAAGAATGCCTTCAGCTGTGGGATATCAACCTACGCTTGCGAAAGAGATGGGAGATCTTCAAGAGAGAATTACGAGTACAAAGAAAGGATCGATTACGTCTGTTCAGGCAGTCTACGTTCCTGCAGATGACTATACGGATCCTGCGCCTGTCTCTATATTTGGTCATCTGGACGCTACGTTGGCGCTGGAACGTAGTTTGGTAGAAATTGGTATCTATCCGGCAGTTGACCCGCTTTCTTCGACCAGCCGCATTCTTGACCCTATCGTTATCGGACAAGAACATTATGATGTAGCGCGAGGAGTACAAAAAGTCTTACAACGACATCGTGAACTCCAGGATATCATCGCGATTCTTGGTATGGATGAATTATCAGATGAAGACAAATTAGCAGTGACTCGGGCTCGGAAGATCCAGCGTTTCTTAAGTCAACCGTTCCATGTTGCCGAAATCTTCACGGGACAGCCGGGACAATATGTAAAAGTGGAAGATACGGTAGCAAGTTTTAAAGAAGTTCTGGAAGGAAAGCATGATGATCTGCCGGAGCAGGCATTCTATATGCGCGGCGATATAAAAGATGTTTTGACAAATTATAAAAAAACAAAATAATGCAATTACATATTATAACTCCTGAAAAAGAGGTTTTTAATGATTCTGTCGATGAGGTTGTATTACCAACAACTGACGGCGTTATCGGTGTTCTTCCTCATCACACTCCTGTTGTAAGCCAGATTGCCCCGGGTGAAATTCTTATGAAGAAGAACGGGAACACCTTGCCATTCGCAGTATATGGAGGATTTGTGACTGTGCAAAATAATGTCGTCTCACTTCTTGCTGATTACGCGGAACAGGTTGATAATATGCAGTTGGCAAAAGCAGAAGAAGCGAAAGAACGGGCTGAAAAACTCATGCAGGAGAAACTAACAAACGAAGACTATATCCTGGCATCGGCAGAGTTGCAAAAAGCAATCATGCAAATCCGCGTTATCAGGAAGTACAGGCACAATTGATTCTTATACAGGCCTCGAACTTTACCGCTACTTATATACATGTTAAAATATGTTTACTTTTTGCCGAAGTAACTCAGGGGTAGAGTAGCTCTTTCGTAAAGAGCAAGTCGTGGGTCCGAATCCCACCTTCGGCTCAGACTTGAAAAGGGATATAAAATACGATATTCTACTAGATACTCTTATGTCATCACATATTCGCCGGCATATTGAACAACAAAGCAAACGAACGATGTATGTAAGTATGCTTGGTTCTGTTTTAGTTATCATTTTTTTAGTTATTTATGGTATTCCTTTACTCACAAGTTTTGCGGTTTTTATCAGTCATGGTAAACAAGTAAAAAACACGACTGATACAGGATCGGTTTCGTATATTGCCGCACCGTTCTTAAATGATACTTTTACCGCGACAAATAGCGCATCTATTACTGTTTCGGGAAACGCATTGAAGAATCAGGACATTAAACTTTATGTTAATGGAAACTATGTCACTGATACAATTGCCGACGCGTTCGGCGCATTCACGTTTGATAATGTTCAGCTGGCGCTGGGAGATAATGATATCAAAGCAAAAGCAATTGACAGCAATAACAAGGAAAGTGATTACTCAAATATCCTTACCATTACTTATGTAAATAAAGGACCGAATCTGAACATCAGCTCGCCAAGTGATAACCAGACAATTTCAGGGGGCAATAAATCAATTGTTGTGCAGGGAAAAACAGACACGAGCGCCAAAGTTACAGTAAACGGATTTTGGGCAATCGTCGATGATCAGGGAAACTTCAGTTATACATTACCTCTGCAAAACGGGAATAATCAGATTTCAATAGTTGCTACTGACAATGCAGGGAATACGACAACTGTTCAAAAAAGTGTTACATATAATCCCTGATTCCCAATAGAACCATTACCCACAAAAGTATACTCGGATAAAACAGACTGTTAATAAAAAAACTATCGAAGTAAAGCCCGATACATGATGAAAGTAACAGGATTGAGAAAAGATTTTTCTTTTTTTGGAATTCAGATGATAGCGTTTTGAGAATTTTAAATTGAAGAAAAAGATAGGAAATGAAACCGAAAATGCCAGTTGTCGCGAAGACAAATAAAAAACTATTATCCGTCCCGGCATCTGCATGACTTGTTTGAGCTCCTACAGAAGATCTGTATCCATATTCTACTTGCGCATAACGATACGCATCAAATCCTACACCCAGGATAGGATTCTTTATAATAATTTGCGTCACGGTTTGTACAGAATTTAACCGCGCGAAGGATGAAGCTGTTCTGAGAAAATCGGTATTTTCTACAGACGCATTTGGAGAAACGAGAATGTATATACAAATAATTGCTGCGATCGTCAAGGCAAAATACCTTATTTTTTTAAGAAAAAAGAAATAAACAAATGATCCGACAACGAGCATCCCAAGGGCGCTTCGGGAAAATGAAAGAAAGGTCTCAATGAGCGCGCCGACAAGAAGGGCTCCGAAAAAAACGGAGAGTTTTTCAAGATGTTTTCTCCGCGTTTGTATAAAAAGCGTGCAAAAAAATAAAAAAAGGAGAACCATAAATGCTCCCGCGAAATTCGGATCAAAAAAGGTGCTAAATAATCGATACAGATGGTTATCCCAACCTAAATAATACAGATTTCGCAAATTTGAATAAAAGAGATATTGCAATATTCCGGCAACCAACATGAATAATCCGGTACTAACCAAGCTCGCCAGTATAAAGCGTTTGTTTTGTGAGAATTGTATTCTTACAGCTTTGTATACCAAACTATACATGACAAAACGGATGAGATAGAGACTTGCGACAAATTCATGTTGGACAGAGTATCTTAGAATGTTAAAGAAGAGTGAGAGAACCGCTATCGAAATAAAAATGAAAAAGGGAACTATAAATAGGTCATTAGATTTTATGACCTTTTTTCTTTCTGAGAAAATAAAAGTGTAACATAAAAAAATAAATACGCTTATATCAAGAATTGTAATCGCGATATTGTTCCCTAAAGCAATTCTTCCTGCCTCATTAAGGAATAATGAAAAGCAGATAAAAATAAAGAGTATGTTAGCTATCATATTGGTATAGTATATACATTGTCAGTAAACCCATATTCTCTTATTGTCTGTATATAATACAACTTTCGTTACGGGGTTTGCGTATATCTTTTTCCAGTTTTTGAATCGAATCGGCAGTATGGCATTTTGTACGGCGATATAATTGAAGGTATCCCCTTTTTGTACCCATGAAGAGTCAATAAATGAAAAATCAATATAATAGAGGTTGTGGAAACCGTAAAGTAAAACTGTGTCCGTTTGCTTTATATGTTTTTTTAAATATCCGTCAGTGTCATAAAAATCTCCATAAGAAAAATTTAAGTTTTTCGACAGAAATTGACTTTTCGTTTCAAATCCGAAAGCGACAGGGACATATCGCATAGTTGCGATACCACGATATATAATAGTTGTCATAGCAATAATGATAACTGTCATTGTTAAAATATGTTTATAAAAAGCACGTTTCTCAGATGCGTTCTTTGTAAGTGAAAACATAAGATAAGAAATAAGAATTGAGAAGGCTGGAAGATACGGAATAATAAATCTTCCTCCCCCCGTTTGCGGAGTAATATACCAGATGAATAACGCTAAGACGGAATACCAGCTTATGATTTGGATTTCTTCCGGAAATGTTTTGTACTTCCAAAAAAGCAGAGGAAGGACAATCAGGTACAATGGGGAAATTGGATCAGAAGATGCGGTGAAGAGATGAAATACTGACTGAAGAAAATATAACGGATTGAAAATATTTGCTGTAATGTTTGTTGGATATACTGTCGTAAAAAACGGATACACCGGGTTTCCCGTGTGTATAAAAGAAAAGATAAACCAGGGAGAGGGTATTAAAATTGCAATGAAAGCATATAATAAAAATAAACGAATTCGATCACTTTTTTGCAGCAGCCAAATCATAAGAAGAAAAATTACCAACGTCCCTATCGCAAGCAATTTTGTTGTGATCGCAAAACCTGTAAAAACAGACGAGAAGTAATAAAACTTCTTGTGTCTTGTATGAAACCATTCAAGAAAACTCCATAGAGCAAGTATCTCAAAGACTGTTCTGATTAGATCAATATACGCTGTCGTTGATTCCCATGCGACAGCGATGTTTGAATAAAAAATAACACTCGCTACAAGAGCATAGTTTCGTGACATGTACTTTCGGGAAAGAGAATACATCATAACAACGCAGAATAGTCCTGACCCGAACTGAATAAGATTTGCAAGTCTTTCATCTCCGAACGCAAGAGCGGATGTATATAATAATTCTCCTATTTTGGGCATGTCGCTATACGTCATAAGACCACCCGAAATGTGAATAATTGCATGATTGATAAGATAAAGTTTCGGTAGCGTTAAGTGGTACCATAAAGAATCAAATGCTAAATCAGGAGCTAATGAACTGATAAGATTAATCGCTGCCAATAAAATGATAGGTAACAGAAGAGACAGAGAAAACGTATTTTGTAGACCATCTCGAAAAAATGAAAGTATTTGCGCAATGTATTTTTTATCAAGTAATCTTTTTTTGAAAAAGATAACACTCAATAAAAGAAAAATTATTGAGTATAAAATAATAACGTTATGATATAACAATCGACATAATCCTAAAAAAAATATCCCGTACGCGTATGTTCCGATAAGAGTTCCCAAAATATACATAGAATACTTATATAATCATATCTTGATACAAAATTGGGTGCGGCATAAAAGATGAGAAAAATAAAGAAGTAATATACAGATAGTCCAGACAATAAACATGAATAAAAGTAATTTTCTCATAATAACTATTTGTGTTTATACACGTTCACAATCGGGGCTCCTGCCGCAAATGTCGAGTATACAAGCTTATAATTTTTTTGAAGAGATTTCTCATCAAAATTGTTTCTTATATCCGAAAGATAATTAACAACGACATAGTCATATTTGTATGCTGGATTATAATATTCAAATTGTACTCCCTGAATATCCGGTATAACGTATTTCGGAACAAGCTGTAATCCGACTTTCATTCCGGGAAAACCATTCGAGACAAGATAATTTGCGGCATCGCGTTGTCCTTCTCCCCACCATCCTAAAGGAAACCATTTGTGTTGATAAACATTACTCGTCCCGCCGAGCAGTTGATTAAAATAGCTCAAATAATACGGACTTATTGATGCATCAACGATTAACAAATAAATAACAACAGTTATTATAGCCAAGACTTTAACCTCTACTTTTTTATTCCATCTTTTTATTAACAGTTCTACGCCCATCCCGGCAAATAGCGACATTGGCACATAGACTTCAATAATATAGCGAATTCCATTGGTCCGATCGTGATAAAATGATTGAATAAAGGGCAATATAAACCAAGCAAACAGCATCGAAACAAAGAAATCTCTCTTTCGATAACCTTGTATTAAACCTATAAAGAATAGAATAACTACAAGTAAAGGTGTAGTAACTAAAAAGTAAAATAAGAAATACCACAAAGGAGAAGTAATATTCTTACCAAAAAATAACTCCGACGAGTCACCTAAACCGAAACGAAACTCAGCCGTCTTTTGCCATACTAACATAGGATGAAGGAGTATAGCCGGCCATAAAAGAAAAAAAACTAAAACTGTTATACAGGTTATTAAAATAATCGGCAGAATGAATTTTTTTAACGATACAGATCTGTTATATAGTTTCAAAATAATGATAACAATAACGTAGAGAGGAAGAAGCAGAACATCAGTTACCTTAGTACCACAGGCTAATCCGGTAACTATTCCGGTTAATAGCAAAAGAGCAGTAGTTCTTTTCCTGAGATACTTGAGAAAAACGTACATCGCGGCAGTAAAAAAGAAAGTAAATGGAGTTTCAAGAGTTACTAATTGTGAAAGTCCTAAAAATATAGGTAACATACCAAGAATGATTCCGGCGGTCATACCGACAAAAGGTGAAATATATTCCCAGCCAATCAGAATAGTTAGGACAACAGTTGCCGTTGAAAACAACACTGAAACAAGACGACTGCTTGTCCAATCATATTGATACACAACTTGACCGTTTGGGGTTACTCCTGCTATATCAAATTGCGCCGCGAGACCATAAAAATATCTCGCTATTGGAGGTTGGTCTGGGAAATTCGTCCAAAATGGATCAGTAAAATCGCCGTGCGAGATCATTTGGATATATCGAAATCCCGTATCTACGTGTGAAAATTCGTCCCATGTTCTTCCTGCCATGTTCAGGTTCCATAATCGAAGAGCGAAAGCAAAAATTGTTACACAAGCAATCAATGTCCATTTATTCATTTTTGTTCGAATACCATAATTTTCCTCTTACAAGAAAAGAGTGAAAACTCATCATAAGCGCGATAACCAACCCGGGAACTCCATCAAGAAAACCGAGCCTTAGTATATAATTAAGAAAAAATTTCGCCTTCGGGTAAAGGAGTATCTGCCAGATGCGAACCTGGGTTTTTTTCTCATAAAGTTCCTGAGCTCTGAGAGTTGAATAGAAGTTAATCTCCTGTAAAAATGAGCTGATATTCGGATGCGGATAATGATACAGAGGGTTCTTCAGACATCCGGTTTTGCCTTTCTTTTTCCATGTTTCATGAACTCTTCCTTCCCATAATCCTTTCTCTTTTTTCGCGAAACGGAGAAAAATACTGTTTCCCGCTTCCCCATGAAGAATTTTTTTGTTCCATATTTGATCTATTCTTTTTATATAATATCCGTCAAATTCACTAAACTGATTGACGACAATGCTTGTCAGTTCGTACTGCAACGATAATGAAACTTCCTCATCAGCATCAACGAAGAAAACCCATTCTCCGGCAGTTTTTTCAAGGCCATAATTTCTTTGTTGAGCAAAATCTCCCTCCAGTTCATGAATAAATATCTTTTTTGTAAATCGTTTCGCTTTGGTTAACGTCGAATCGGTAGAATAATCATCAACAATGATAATCTCGTCGCACCATTGAAGCGAGCGAAGGCATCTTACTATATTATTAGATTCATTTTTCGTCAAAACAACCGCGCTTACCATACGATTTATTGTAACATAGATTTACGGAAGCAATACGGGAGATATTTAGATAGTATTCGGGATTTTCGGCTTATAGACTACAGAAACTGATTCTGATTTATAAATAATGATGTCCCCTGCTTTATCATAAGCGGTCGGCTGCACAACGTATATATCATTTGCCGTATGTTTATAATTCGCTCTCATCCAATCTGCCAAGTAAATATAGTTATCTGTCGATTGATGGCCAAATCCTTTCAATTTGATTGAAAACGGTTTTCCTCCGGAATGTGCTTCAATTTTTTGAATAATTTCTTCTTCACTTTGTAAAGGAAATACGGTAAAACCCTGTGATAATAAAATCGGAGAAGTAAAATATTCGGATGAAATGAGAGAATAGATATTTGTAGAAACGATAATAAAAAGTATGAAAATGACAATATATCTCCCCGCTTTGATTGAAGAAAGCGTATGAAAAAATAAAGCGATACAAATAATAATTGAAGGAAGAAGCACGGGAAGATATGCCTCTGAAACAACGCCGTTTATCAGAAGAATACCGAGAGGAATAAGTATGAATAGAAAAAGTACGATATATGAATCTTCGAGTTTGCTTTTTTCCCATTGTCGAAAAATCGTGACCAAAATAAAAACAAAGCTGAGTAGAAAAAGAGTAATTGCCGCGACCACGCTTTGCATATAAATAGTTCGTTGCAATTCCAGTGAGAGAAA
>CAZAIV010000119.1:0-3197 GCA_964485315.1 uncultured Gammaproteobacteria bacterium | reverse complement strand
TATTTAACCCCTCTGCAGTATCTTGAAAAGTACTATACGACAAATACCAAAGTGTTACCGATGTCCCCGTCCAGTACAAACTCTTGACTTATGAAAACAAAGAGAGTATAAAAAAATGTATGGCAAATCGAATTGTCCATTTTGAAATCGAAGCGAATGATAAAAAGAGAGCCAGCAAATTTTACGCGGATACTTTTGGCTGGGATATGCAGGCACAACCGGAAGAATACGGCGGGTATATCATGGCAGTTACCGGCGATCCGAAAGAACCGGGTGGAATAAACGGCGGGCTTTATCAGGTCGAACATAAAGAACTGAATGCGTACTCTTGTGTCATCTCGGTTGACGATATAAAAAAGTCAATTTCTGCTGTTCGTGCTGCGGGCGGAAAAGTGCATGAGCATAACATGGATGATAAAGGCAACGATATGGGTGAGGTTATCGATATTCCACAGGTCGGATTATATGCCAAGTGCGAAGATACCGAAGGCAACCGCTTCACTCTTCTCCAGCCGTCCCCCGCTATGACGCCGAAGCAACCCTCTTTATAGACTTTACATTTCACAAATATATTTTATACTTAAGTAATTCACCTTACGCAAAAACGTTTCTGGTAAGCGATCGCCAGCTGGCGGAGAGCGCATCCAGAATCGATTCAGGCCTTGCCAGAAACATAGTAACTGCGTAACATGACTAAGTAAAATGCATCTTAAGGAAATACATAGATGTGAAGCTCCGTATCATGTTGAAGGATGTAAAGGTATCGGTAACACCAAAGATCATTTCACGCCGAAACGTATTGCGCTAAAGTTAGGATGGACATTGAAGCAAATACATGCTGTGGAAAATACTCAATGGCTGTCTGAGCCGTGTCATAAGACGAAGGATCGTGAAACGCCTGCAATGGGAAAAATTCTGGATAGGATACTCGCGGGAGAGACTGTTTTATTCTTCGATCTCAATACTGAGCATAAGAAAAATGAGAGGGCTGCTTAAGTCCCGCCTGGCGTTATTTGGGATTTTGGTGCGATATATTTTTTTGATGAAATAACAGGATTAAACCAAACAATATAGCAATATAACAATAATTATCCATTTTTATAGACATAGAAAAAATCTTTCTGATAACCGTGTAGATATTGATTTCCGCCGTTCACCATATCAGTCGTTAAAGGAATTGATGAATATTCCCCGTTCCCTAAGGATTGAAAAAATGCGAATCTTGCCCATGCAGGATTGATATCAAGCTGCATTGCGGAAACTGCGCCGGCCGCCAGTAATGCTTTCGCAAGTGTCTGCGGGATAAGAGACGGACCTGCGGCATAGATAAGATTTCCGTTTGCAGTCACTCCTACCCCCGACCGCCATGTATACATGTCATTCGTTGTCGTGAGACCCCATGTTTGCATATCCCAGGCGCTTGACGATGTGACAATTCGGGAATTTTCTATAAGCATCGGCCCGTTTTGTCTTATGGCGACGACCGTATCCCCTAAATTCTGCCCCGTATATTTGACAATCCGTATCTGATTACCGGAATAAACAACAAACGTTGCGGCATTTTTCTGCAACGGAACATACGTATGTCCGTTCACAATCATACCGTACGTTCCATCCTTTCGTAAAAATCCTCCGTCAAACGCCGCGACAAGCGTATTGTTCGCCTGAATATCTGTCGGAACCATTCCCGGACCTGGATCACCGGGTCCTCCCGGTTCTTTTGTTCCTGCAACCATACCGAGAGAAAGTACAGACATGTCCATTTTTACAAGTGCGGTTATCGCATAATTTCTGTCCGGATCGGGCCTGACAAATGTCCGTGCGATACTCGTCGTTTTCGTTCCGATATCTACCGGCATCCATTTCCCTTCATGTAATAATGGAGTAAAGTGAGCGAGTTGTGAAATTGTATCCAAATGGAAAGATGTATCTGCCGCAGTTTCATCTGTTGAGTTTATCTTTCCAAGAGGAGCGAAGATGCTCGCGTCCGGAGACACAAACGAATATTGAATTTTTTTTGTATGATCCTCGAAAGAAAATACCGCTGATTCCAAATTAATTGTCGCGGTATTCCCTATCGTCGGACGCACCACATTATCGGTAAACGTGGCGACATCCGCCTGATGGTACTGCAGATAAAATAAAAAACCAAATAAAAAAAAGATCACGAGAAACGGCAGAAGAAAAACCAGAGTAACTGCTTTATGTTTCCGTATTTTTTTGACTGTTTTTTTTACCCATTTTTTCTTTCTCATTTCCGGACACGCTATTATAGCATTAAACGGACGTCTCGTGATTGGACGTTATGTGGGCGTCGGGCTGTGAGCGGAAATCTCAGTTGACGTATTTTTGGAAGTGTCAATTGTCGCAAGTTTTTCCACAAGATTAGCATACAAACTGAGAGAAAAATGTAACTATCGGATAATTCTCTTTAAGCTAGGCCACCCGCAGATAGATCTAGTGTCCTAAAAAACTAACTATTGAGATTGAAAAAATGATGAGAATGGGGAAAGTCAGGAAAATCATTCCATCCTCCCGCTTTCGCATCATATAAAAACTGTCTTTTGGGAGACAACGTGTAATGAAGGTATATATTTAAAATGTTTCACATTCCCTGTGACAAGAACCATATTGTTTTCTATGACAATTGCCGCAATGAGAGCATCCAAAAATAGTAAACCATGAGATAAATGAAATTGTTCAAGAAGATTTAATGATCTATGAGAAACTTTCTTGTCAATAGAAGTATCAATAAAACTTGCACACAGTTTTACAACTGACTTTAATTCATGAGCATCTCTTGCTCCTTGTATTAATTCGGCGATAGTTACGGCAGAGATACTCGGTTTATGGGTTTCAAGAAATTGCTTTGCCTGCGGATTTCCTCGCAAGTGTTCTATAAAAACCGTGGTGTCGGCTAAATATTTATTCATTTCTCACGCTCAGCTTTGTTCTTATATTTCTCACCCATTTAGTACTATCTTTCATGTCATTTCTTTTTCCCCAGACTCCAAAACTCTCTTCAATACCTGAATCATTTAAAAGTTTACTTTGAGATACGGGGACAATCATCGCCTTAGGTTTCCCAAACTTAGTCACAACAAATATATCTTTTCCAATCTCTACTTGGTTGACAATGTCTGCTAATTTGTTTCTCGTGTCTTTAATGCTTATGTTTTGTATCATATTATATATAC
>CAZAIV010000118.1:0-16208 GCA_964485315.1 uncultured Gammaproteobacteria bacterium | reverse complement strand
TCACGTCCGAGAGATTGCCATTTTTCAGAAGGTGCGCAGAGAGTGGAACAAGTTTTGCAAGCTCTGACAGTGCGCCTGTTGCGCCTCTGACTGCCCGCATTTCAAGCCAGTGACCAAGCAGGAATACCGAAATAAGGGTTGAAATTTCCCAATAGAGTGAGTTTCCGGGGAATAAAAACGTCGCGGCAACAGAAAATGCATACCCAACCGTTATCGCAAATGCGACAAGTGTCATCATTCCCGGATTTTTGGCAGCCAGTTCACCTTTTGCCGATTTGAAAAAGGGAATACCGCCGATAAGGAAAATGAAGGTTCCTATCAGAAAAAGAACAAATTCTCGTCCGATAAATTGTAAACTGAAATGAAACCATTTCTGAATATTTGGAGACAGCAACATAGCGAGGATGACAAAAGGAAGGGTTAGAAAGAATCTTCTTCTAAAATCATACTCCATGGAAGCATGTCCTCCTTCATGACCATTATGGTTTGGCGCAGTTAACGGGACGAGCGTCATGCCGCATTTCGGACAATTACCAGGTTTCTCCGTTACCACATCCGGGTCCATCGGGCAGGTATACATTTTCATGTCTTCATGCTTGTTTTCCATAGAATTTCCTGTATCCATCGTACAACAATTATTCATTCTTCTGCATACTTATCCGGATCGTTGTTAAAATGTTCTTTGCAATTCTCAGAACAGAAATAATATGTTTTCCCTTTATATTCTAAACTGAATTTTGCCTCATGTAGCGCGAGCTCCATTCCGCACACCATATCCATCACAAAGTTTTTTTTCTCTTCAAGTTGATAGCCGTTTCCCTTAAGTTGTTTTTTTATCATCAAATTCACCTCCTGCTTTGTCAACAATAGTTGTAATAATCAGATTGACTTCTTTCAATATACGTCTAATTTCTTTATCTTGGGTAAATTTTTGGACAACTGAAGGTTTAAGCGCCACAATATATGTTTTATTATTTTTAATATACACATTGATTTTGCAGGGCAGAAAAAGAGAGAGAAGCATGTCTTTTTGCAATACCGAATAGGCATTTTTTGCATTACAAATCTCAATGATTTTCAACGGTTCTATAATAAATCCTTTTTTCGCAAGTGTTTCCTGCACGTCATGGATATATAAAACCCTAAATCCTGCTTTTTCTGTTTCTTCAATAACGGCATCTACCGTATCTGAGAATGATTTATCTGTTTTTACTGTATAGTTAAACACCATCGTCATATTTATTATTATATTTGTCTTTATTTATGTGATAACGCGGCGATTGTGTGAATAAAACACCGCGTTTCACATATAATCACTTCCTCAATCTTTTCCAAAGGAAAATACCAAGTAAAATAAGGTCAGTAAATGCTGCCAGCCAGAACAGAAAACCCAGTGTTGCAAACCCCCATCCGAAATTCCCATTCATCATGCCGCCGTAACCATATCCATCACCAAGACCCATCATAGGATAAGATCCGCCTCCCTTCGTCGTATTTGAACCCTGATAATTCATCATACCATTGAGAAATGACGGAGCATTGGAAGGGATTGGCGCGTTTGTCAAACAACCGCTTCCTCTTTCACCCCAAACGATATGCATTTGGGTATCGCCGCTATCGCCCATCATCGATTGGATTCTCTGATCCCAGTAGACGTGGTTCTGCGTGCTTCCAGCGGATTGTCCCATAAAGTATTCTCCTAACTTCTCATAGTTATCACTTGTCAGATTTTGGCAGGTGATTTTCCCGCTCTGGAGCTCCTGATATATCTTGAGTCCTGCATTTTGCATGTTTTGCTCATCCTGCAGATCACTTTGCGTTGGAGTAGCTTGTCCTGAGTAGTCTCCCATCATTTGGGCAAAAGATGCATGCGGCGCCGCGAAGAAAAGTACACTCAACACTAATCCTATAACAACTATTTTTTTCATATATTTTATTCACCCCCTTTGCATGTAACAACCCAGTAATATAATACTATAATTCATATATAAGAACTAGTCTGCTGTTTTTTCAGGGCCGTCCCCTCTAAATGCGTTGATAAATGCATTGACCCGATCCAGCGTAGCACTGGCTGTATTAAATTTGTCAATTCGTCCCCAAGCGGTAAGCGCAAAATTTGCATCTAAAACAAGTCTCGGAATAAGAATAAGTTTCCAGGAATCACTGTTAACTCGTTCAGCTAATTTGCCAACAAAGGATAAACAGGTCTTTTGTGAATTACCCAAATTACAATTATACGAAATAATCACATACCCATGTTCTAAGCTATGAATAAGGTTTCCGTCAGGGATTGGTGTATCATATACTCCTGCGGGTTCAGGTGTCGCATAGTGATCTCCTGATGTCGGCGGATTTGAATTGTATGTAACTTTCGTCCCGACAGGAACATGAGTTCTTCCCAGTATTGGAACACTTTTGCCCGGCAATGGTTTTGACAATGCGCTGACAGCACTTTTCCCGCCAAGAAAAATGAGTACGGTAACCACGATAATACTTGCCCACTGTATAATTCTTATGCGTTTTCTGTCTGCAAGCTTTTTCTCTTTTCCCTGCTCTTTGAAAAATTTTCTCTTTTCTTTTTTTGTAAAATGCATGACGCTTGGATCAATATTCATATATTCAGAGATTATTTATCGTTATTGCGAAACAGCAGCATAATTTCTTCAGCACATGCTTTCGACTTTCCCTCTTTGGTAAATGCAATAAAGCAAGTCTGTAAATGATTTTCCAAAAGTAAATAATCAACTTCCTGCAGCGCGCTTTGCACAGCTCTTGATTGATTGATCACATCAACACAATATCTCTTTGTTTCTACCATTTCCAACACTTTATCCAGTTGTCCCTTTGCTATTTTAAGTCTGTGGGCAACTCTTTCTCTTGTATCCATCTGATCTCGTGTATTCATATATATATAATCTCCTATACCCGGACTGGGGATATCGTATCAAATGAAATATTAAAAAAACATGAAACACAGAAAGTTCTTCATTTCAATCTTTTTAGGAGAAAAATAATGAACAGGATAACAATTATAAAGAAAGCAAGGTTAAAAAGCGGATTGTTACCGGCATATTGTCCTACGTATCCTCCCGCGTTTTGAATAAATTTGCTGAATCCTTCGCCTTTCGCCATCGACAATTTTCCTTGCGCGTTAAATACAAGCGTAAAGACACCGGCAGTTAAAAATACGACAAACGCTAAAATATTACTCCAAAGGATGACGTATGTTTTCCCGAATAAACTCATTGACGCAACACGCTTTCGAATCCACATCGCTTTATCCATTTTCCCGTTAAGAAACAAAGAGATAATCAAAAGAGGCGTTATCATACCCAACACATACACTGCGCCGATAAGTGTCGCTCCTAGAAAGTTTGGAGACAAAAACGCAAATGTCAAAATACCGATGAGAACCGGCGCGCAGCAGGCACTGGTAATTCCGGAAAAAATGCCCATGGTAAAGACCGATACGACATCAACTTTCTCAGGATTTTTTCTTCCGTGAAGAGAAGGCATAGGCAACTTTATACCCAAAAGGGAAATGAACGCAACGATGAGCATCACTATGCCGCCAAGAAAATAAATACTGTCGTGATAGCGAAAAAGCAGATTTGAAACGATAGACACCCCAACGACTGCCGGGAAAAGCGTCACGAAAATACCCAAACCGAAAACCAGCGTCATCAAGAGCACTTTTTCTTTCTCTTTAAAAACGCTTCCCAGATAGGAAGGAAGTAAAAATGTAATACAGCATGGAGCAAAGAGTGCCACCATTCCGGCGACAAAGGCTGCGATAAGGGAAGTTTGAAATAATACATTCTCCATAATATTACGCCCCGCAGCTTCCTCCCGCCGTTTGTACCGTAGTATACCTTCCGACTTCTTTTTGAATCACAGCGTACCCCGGCGCGCTTGAGAATGTTTTGGAAAGGATCTCAACAGGCGCAATTGTTGCATAGTTTTCTCCTGCCATTTTAAAATGATAGGCAATATCGATATATGTTTGCGGGAACCAGTAGGAATTAAATTCAAGCGCTGTTTTATAAATAACAGGTGTTGCGAAATGTTGCGAAACCATCAACTCCACAAGGCCTAACATTGCCATACCGTGGTTACAATCGGGGAACGCGGCCGAATTCCCGCAGCAGGGCCGATAAATATGCTGCGCGATATCCAATATTCTTGCCTGTTGGGACGGGGAGAAGGACAGATAAGAATATTTACTGTAATACGTCATCGGTGTATCCTGCCCTAACGTATAACCGCCGGTCGAGGCAAATTTACTCGGATCACCGCCATACGTTTGTGATGTCATATCTCCGCTGTCTAAGATAGCGTTTTTATTCGCCAAACCCAATCCCCAAAAAACATTTAACCAAAAGTGAGCGTTTTCCGCTGTAATTGTTATCTTTTTTGAATCTCCGTCAAGATATTGTTGATATTCGTCCGGCAGAACATTTTTCCCGACTAATGACTGCGCGAGTTTCGTTTTATCAATCACGCCGTCTCGTACCATCCTTTCTCCTAAATCTCCTAGGCTAATACTTAATTGATATCCATTTTTCGGCGTTATCTCTTCTGTCAGTTTCGCAACTCCCGCCGTATCAATTGAAGGCGTCGGTGAGATAGTGGACGCATCGGACAGAGCAAGGGACTGTTTCGTGTACGCCCGGTCAACAATAATACCAATATAAAATCCTATTAAGACAGCTATCACAATGAAGAATATTTTATTAAATCTGTTCATGAGTGTTTTTTTCTATTGCGGGTTGTTCTCATTCGTTTACCTCTGTGGCATTGAATGTCAATTCGACATATGGGTTATCCGGATCATTCGTTTCAAAACTGATGATTCTCGAAATTGCCCCCAGTCCTTCCAGACCGTGAACTGACGGATCATAGACGCTGACAATATCCGCTTTCTCACCGGGCTTTAGGATGCCCGTCCAATTAGATGGCCCGGACATACCCTTCATGCTAAAGTATGGTCCCTCACTATTTCCAACTTTGAGAAATGCCCGCGTACAGTGGCATGATGTCGCGATATTGGCAATTTGCAAATCTTTTGTTCCTGTATTTTGGATTGGGAAATTGTGGTAGACTAATCCGCCGTGGAGTTTTATTGTTCCGAGGTCTTTTTGTGTATGGTTAATACTGATTTTCGCTCCGGCTGTTTTTTGTACCACAGCCGGCGATACCCCTCCACCTGAAAGCACCAAAGCGGCAGCGATAATCAGAAAAGTAAAAGCAGTTATTCCAATGATTAACCATTTATTCATTATGCATAGTATAGGTTGGGAAATATTAAAAAAATATGAAACCTAGAGAAGCGGGAGAGCAATTGTAAATGTGGTACCTTCACTCGTTTGGCTGTCAACGGTGATATATCCCTGATGAAGTATTATTATTGATTTACTTATTGCCAATCCCAAGCCGTTTCCCAATACATTTTCAGTTTTTGCACCTCGGTAGAATCTGTCAAAAATATGCGGAATATCCTCTTTAGCTATACCGGCGCCTGTATCGCTAATTGATAACAAAGCTTTCTGATGATCTCTTTTCAAGACAATTGTAACAGTACCGTTGATAGGAGTGTATTTTATCGCGTTTTCAATGATATTGAGTATCGCCTGTGCTAATTTTTCTTTAAAGCAGAGAATTTTAAGATTTTTGAGAATATTTGTCTTAATGCTAATATGCTTCTTTATAGCGAGTTTTTGTGCAATGTCCCCCAATTCATCCATTAACTCACTTACGCTAATCGGAGTCATATTATTTTTATCACTTGAATTTTCACTCCATGCCAGATCCAGCACTTTATTTAATGTCGAGGATAATTGATCCGTTTCGTCTATTGCCGATGCTAACTGCTTTTTATATTCTTCTTTTGTCCGCTCTTTCGTCAGAGCAACTTCAAATGATCCGCGAAGAGTTGCAATCGGCGTTTTCATTTCATGGGCAACGTCGGCAATGAATTGCTGCTCGCGCACAAATGCATCGTTTAGGCGGTCAAGTAAATTATTATATGAAACGGCTAATTCACCAATTTCATCCTGGCTTTCGATATCCAAGATTTTTTCCGTGAGGTTTTTGCTTGAGGTACGTCTGATACGGGAGGAAAAATCAGTTATTGATTGGGTCAATCGATAAATAATATAGTAGCCCAATAATGTCAAAAGAATAAAGAGAATGAAAAAATAATCAACACCGCCAGGAATTGATAATATATGAACAACAATAAAGAAAAATGCTGAGAGAATAATTAAACTACCTGTATACCAAATAAACAACCGTGATCTAAGAGATGTAAATTTCATACGTCATTTTTTGTCACTTAATTTGTAACCGACTCCATGAATCGTATGCAATAACTTTTTCGTATACTTCCCGTCAATTTTTTTTCGAAGATTTGCCAGATAGACATCAACGACGTTGGACATACTGTCAAAGTTATAGTCCCATGTATGTTCAATTATTTGTGAGCGGGTTACTGCCTCTTCTTTATGCCTTGCCAGAAATTCTAAAATGGAGAATTCTTTCGGGTTGAGTTTAAGCAATGTGTCTCCTCTCTTCGCATAATGTTTCAGAGGGCATACTTCCAGATCGGCAATCGTAATAATACAATTAACTTGGTTATGGCTTCTTCTCAGCAGAGCATTAATACGTGATCTAAGCTCAATAAATGCGAAGGGTTTTGTTAAATAATCGTCTGCTCCCGCGTCAAGCCCTGATACTTTCTCAGATAAGCGCGCCCGCGCGGTCAACATAAGAACTGGTGTGTTTATCTTCTTTTTTCGTATTTCCTGACAAACAACAAGTCCATCCATTTTCGGAAGCATACCATCAAGAATAATTGCGTCATACGTTTCTGATTGGGCAAGATATAATCCTTCCTCGCCGTCAAATGCCTGGTCAACTGCGAAGTTCTCCTCCACAAGACCTTTCTTAATTGTTTCAGACAGCCGTTTTTTGTCTTCGATCAGTAATATCCGCATACTGTGATTATACCATCTCTTTCTCGATCCTACAGGGTAACCACTCAAGATTCGCCAAAACAGTTACTCCGTCCGGAATACAATCATAAATGAAAAGAGTATATAATAGATATGTCTTATGTACTCAGGTCTATCATCCGCCCAAGCCGAATCACTTCTCAAACAAAACGGCTTCAACGAAATACCCGAAAAACACGTCAGTACACTTTACAAAATTCTTAAAAATCTTCTCTCTCCTATCGCAGTCATGCTTCTGCTTGCATCAGGATTATCTTTCTCCTTAGGAAAAACATTTGACGGCTACTTCATTCTTTTTCTTTTAGTACTCAATATCGCAATTACTCTTTGGCAGGAAAATAAAGCGGATAATGCGATCAGGAAACTGAATGAGCATTTAGAACAAAAAATCAAAATGTTTCGTGATAATACGTGGCAATATCTTCCCTCCCGCTTACTTGTTCCCGGCGATGTCATGCAGCTCGCATCGGGTGAAGTTATCCCTGCAGACGGGAAAATTGTCGAAGCAAATCATATACAAGTTAATGAGTCCGCCCTAACAGGAGAATCACTGCCTAAAGATAAACAAGTACAAGACAATGTATTTTCAGGTTCTTTTATCGCAACGGGAATTGCCATTATTGAGGTTACAGCTACCGGAGCACATACCCGTTTCGGTAAAACGCTTTTTTCTGTAGAGCGGGTTCGAAAACAAAGTCTTCTGGAAAAAGATATTATCAGCATATCCCGATTCCTTACGATTCTGAGTCTTATCGCAGTCGTTGCCTTGACGATTGTTTTTCTCATGGAAAAAGCTTCATTTCTGGAACTGTTAACACTTGACCTAAGCCTCATCATTGCCGGAATTCCGATAAGTCTTCCGACAGTCATGACACTGATTATCGAATTCGGCGTTCTTAACCTTGCCAAGAAAAACGTGATTGTCAGAAGGCTTTCCGCGCTGGAAGATTTGGCAAATGTTAATTTCCTTCTGACGGATAAGACAGGAACGCTCACGGAGAATAAAATAACCGTACAGGATGTCTATGCGTATGACGGATTCACGCACAATGACGTGCTGTCGTATGCTGCTGTGCTGGCGACATCGGAAAGCGATAATCCGATAGATATCGCGATTACTCAGAAAGTAAAAGACTTACAACTTGCATTTCAGTCCTATACCAAAATTGATTTTATTCCCGCTGATTCTAAACGAAAGAGAAGCACAATTTTCATTAAAAAAGATGATAAGGATATGGTGATTTCCATCGGAGCGCCGCAAATTATCGCATCATACTGCTCTATAGACACTGCCACACAGGAGAAATTCACGCACGAAGTGAACACGTTGGCATCGAACGGATACAGAACACTTGCCGTAGCAATCGCGTATACCGCAAAAGAGGAAAAAATGAAAATTGTTGGGTTGATTGCATTATCCGATACGCTTCGGCCCGATGCGAAATCTGTCGTGGAATTCTTGGGACAGAACGGCATCGGAGTAGCAATGGTAACAGGGGACAACAGAGCTATAGCTGAGAATATCTCCAAACAGTTGGCGCTTGACGATGGAGAAATTGTCACGAAAGAACAATTGGATCATGCGAATTGGGATACGATCAACGCATCGTTTTACGAACATACGGGAGCATTTGCGGAAATTCTCCCTGATGATAAGTTTCATCTCGTGCAGCAGGCGAAAAAATTCTTTATTATTGCCGCAAACGGAGACGGTATTAATGACTTGCCCGCAATTAAAGCTGCCAATGTAGGAATTGCTGTCAAAAATGCGGTAACGGCATTGAAGGCAACTGCTGATATTGTTCTTCTTTCGGAAGGAATAAGTGTTATCCGTGATGCGATTATCGAGAGCAGAAAGATATTTGAAAGATTATATACCTATTCTCTTTACCGTATTTCCGAAAGCCTCCGACTTATTCTTACGATTACCATCCTGGGGATTTTGTATCGCGTGTACCCGATGACCGCACTGCAGATTATTCTCATTGCGCTCTTAAATGACATTCCCATTATTTCCTTAGCGTTTGATAAGGTGAAGACTACCAACAGTCCTGCGAAGATTGACGCAAAGAGCAGATTTATTCTCAGTTCTCTCTATGGGTTAACAGGCGTTGCCAATAGTATTCTTTTATTTCTTTTCGTCCGGAATATACTGCATCTTGATTGGCCGGTTATTCAAACAATGTTCTTTTTGAAACTTACTGTTTCGGGACACATGCTTATTTATGTTGCGCATACCAAACAGCGATGGTGGAAATTCCTGCCGAGTAAAGAAGTCATCACTGCGACACTGGCGACGCAATTGATAGCGACCTTATTAGCTTTCAGTGGTTTCTTTATGCCGGGTAAATTGTTAATTTGGGAAATCGGTTTTGTGTGGATATGGGCATTATGTTGGATGCAGGCAGGCGAACTGATGAAAATTTTACAAGCGCAAATTATGCATAAAATAAACGCATGAAGACATTTCTTATATTTATTCTGGGACTCATTGGCATCACTGCCATTGTCTATACGGTTCCCGCATTTCATGAAAAAGCAATACAATTTCTCTCATACAGCCAATGCGATACCCCTAAATCCTACACAATCGGTTCTATCGACTCGAGATTTGGTCTGAGCTTCAACGATGTTCTCAGCGATATCAAAACCGCAACAGGTTTATGGAGTGCCGTGGAAGGGAAAGAATTATTTGTCTATACTCACGACACGCATGCAGATGTTACAATCAATTTTGTGTATGACCAAAGGCAAGCGCTGGACACCACAATCAATCAACTTAATACAAAATTGAATCAAAATACTGCAACACTGAAACAACAAATAGAGGACTATCAAACGCAAGTTGCTTCATTTGAGAAACGGCTGACTGCGTTTAACAATACTGTTAACAGTTATAACGAGCAAGGAGGCGCACCCGCTTCCGTATATAATGACCTCATCCAACAACAGAATGAATTGAAGGCTGAAGCGGACGCCCTGAATGCCCGCGCCAAGCAACTCAATCTTTCAAAAAATGACTATAATGCAAATGTGTCTTTACTCAATCAGGATATTTTCCAATTCAATTCCGCTCTTGCGCAAAAACCCGAAGAAGGGCTCTACAACGGCAGCAATGGCACGATTACTATCTACTTCGCAAGTAACCGCCCTGAATTATTGCATACACTCACGCATGAATTCGGACATTCACTCGGCCTGGAACATGTAAAAGATCCGAAAGCTATTATGTATCCATATACAACTGACTCTCTCACCGTCAGTCCCGATGATAAAAGTGAACTGACGTATGTTTGCCGGGAACAGTCATCATTGGTACTTTGGCGGGATGAATTTGATAATTGGCTTATCAGCTTTCTTCAGAATTTTAAGAAGAATTTCCCAATCGCAGCCAAGTAACAACATGTTCATGCTATACTATATGTATGCAGATTGAAGATACAGTCGCCATTGTAACCGGCGCTTCATCCGGAATCGGACTGGCCACAGCGAAACTTCTTTCTCAAAAAGGAGCAAAAGTCGCTCTTGTTTCGCGATCAAAAGTAAAACTGGAAGAATTAGCAAAACAGATGTCTGGCTCTATTACTGTTCCTGCTGATATGACAAACCAGCAAGAAATTGAAATGATGATAGGAAAAGTAATGAATCATTTCGGAAGAATCGATATTCTTGTGAATAACGCGGGGCAGGGATACGATGCGCCGGTTGAAAAAATAAATATTGACACGTTTCATAAAATATTTGATTTGGATGTCGTCGGACCTCTTATTACTATGCAGCATGTGATTCCAATCATGAGGAGCCAAAAGGGAGGATCTATTATTAATATCAGTTCGGGAACTGCGCTTATGTATTTGCCGAATATGAGCGCATATTCCTCACTGAAACGAGCTCTCGTCGGAATAAGCCTCACTGCAAGAGAAGAATTAAAGAGAGATAATATCAACGTAAGTGTTGTGTACCCGTATATAACCGCGACAAATTTTGAAAAAAACACCATCAGAAACCCTGATGAGAACGAGGAAAATGATGAAGGTGATGCACAAATACGTAAAGCAGATCCTCCCGAGTATATTGCCGGGAAAATAGTTGAAGGCATCATACATCAGGACGCTGAAATATTTGCTCATGACTGGATGAAACATCGGGGAAAATAGAACACTATACAGATAACTCCTAATGACCGACTCCGAAAAGGTGTAAAATATGGGGAAGGAAAATTAAGATTCCTACAATAACAGATCCCGAAGCAGTGAGCAGTACCATTCCCGATGCCACATCTTTTGCCCGTTTTGCCTCTTCATGATGCTCTTTCGTAATTAAGTCAACCATATTTTCTATGGTCGTATTGATCATTTCTGTGACAATTACCAATAAAATCATCACGCCCAAGATACCCATTTCAAACGGATTGACATCGAGAATGAGGCTCAGAAGAATAACTAATAATGCGACCAAAACATGAAAGCGTAAATTTTGATCACGTTTAAAAGCAAATACAATACCTTCCCATGCAAAGCTGAATGATCTATGTAATTTGCGTAAATCTATCATAGCAATAATTGTTAAATTATTTCGCCCGTTTCATTTGTTTGTTGCTGTATTGTTATAACAATTTAATAATGTAACAATATAACAATTCTAAAATCTCAGCACATATTCAATGATACCATACATTGCGATTGTCAGGGAAAATCCAAAGACTGCACCTGTTATGGTTTCTCCCATTGTGTGTCGTTTGAGTTGAATCCGCGACCATGCAACGAGAGGAACGAGCAATAAAAGATACCAATATTGTATGCCATCTAAGATAACAATTGAAAGTAATATCCCGGAAACCGACGCGACATGGATACTCGCTTTAATCATTGTGTTAATCAGGTCAAGCCCGAGTAACCCAAAGAGAATCCCTAACGTAATAATGATTAATGATACCGGACCCTGAAAAAGAATAAGAGTAGCAATATAGATTAGTGACAGTAAGCCGATTGCGAAAAAAAGTCTCGGACGCTGTTTCCTATTGGATATATCAAAATTGTTGAATTTACCTATTTTCACTTCATAAAAAACATAGACTGCAAGGGAGAAAATAAAAATCCACGAGAAAAAAGTCCAACGGATCGCTTCACTTACATTACTGGTTGTATGTGAAATAATAATATAGGGAATAGGAAGAAATAAAATAGCAGGATGAAAGAGCGTTGAAAGAATTCGGGCAAGATAAAGAACAATAGTATTAAGCATACGTTTGTAATCGATCAAGTGTTTTTTCTTTTCCTAATATAGCAAGTGACTCCGGTAATGGTAAACCCTTTGGTTGACCTGTAAAAATCGTATACAGAATTGGCATTTTAACCTTATATATCCTAAGTATTTCTCGTAATGAGTTCAAAATGTTTTCAGTATTCCAATTATCTAAATCTCTCAATCTCTCATGTAGATCTTGAGCAAGTTTCTTATACTCGTCATGAATTTCCGGGATAAAGTCATGTACAAAATGCCGGACAAGCAAGTCAAAATCTTTAAGCGTCTCCATTCTCGACTGAGCAAGTACAACTAACTCATGAAGAATTTCCGATGAGAAATCATCTTCATTACGCTTATCAAATTGAATGAGTCTTCTTTCGAGTTCTTCCACAGTCATTCTTCGGATATATTCGCCGTTCATCCAATTCAGTTTTTTTAAATCGAATATCGGTCCAATAGCTCTCACGTCTTTCAGGTCAAATACCTGTATAAATTCTTCAAGAGAAAAAATTTCTTTTTCTTCAGGATGTGTCCATCCCTGAAGCGCCAAAAAATTCAGGATTGCCTCGGGAAGATATCCTTCATCGCGATACCAATTGACATTTGTGTGTCCCTGCCGTTTGGAAAGTTTCGATTTATCCGGATTACGCAAGTCAGGTGTGTGATAAAATTTGGGAAGTTGCCAATCGAAATATTCATATAACAAAACATGTTTTGGTGTCGAGCTGATCCATTCTTCAGCTCTCACCACGTGGGTTATTTCCATTAAGTGATCATCAACGACAACAGCCAAATGATAGGTAGGAAACCCATCAGACTTTAAAAGCACTTGTTCAGTAATCTGTTTCGGTTCAAATGTAATGTCTCCACGTATCTCATCCCGAAACATTACGTTCTTATCCTGAGGTACTCGCATCCGAATTATCCAGTTACCGCTTTTTACCATCTCTTCAATTGTTTTAGGAACAGAAATATTAATATTTTTTCTATCTGTAGTATTCTGCGTCAGATGAGAAGAATAATCTTTTTTTATACCGGCTTCATTCTTTGGATAATATGCATAGTAGGCTTTATTTTTATCAAGTAACTCCTGGACATATTTGTGATACATAGATAAACGTTCCGATTGCCGATATGGTCCGAATTCTCCGAGAGATTTTCGAGCGCTCTCATCTTCGGTTAAACCAAACCAGTCCAGCGCTCTGAATATAACCTCTTCGGCATCCTGCACAAATCTGGCTCTATCCGTATCTTCAATACGGACAATAAATGATCCGCCGTGTTTCTTCGCGTACGCGTAGTTAAACAGCGCCTGATAAATCGTGCCGATATGCGGGTAACCCGTGGGAGACGGAGCAATACGAAGACGATATTTTATCTTTTGTTTGTCCATATTATTTGACTTCTAAATTCTTTCGACTCCTTGATTGTAGCGCAAGCATTACGTATACTCAAGATATGCCTTCATTACACGCGGTTACCGAAGATGCACGAAAATTTCTCAAAATTGGCATTATCGGAATTGTCGTTATAATTGTGTTATTTTTTGCTTTTACCTGGACAAAAGCAACATTCTTCAAACCGAAACCGGTTTTACCGACGATGACATTTGGCCTTTTGCCTCCAATTCCGTTCCCTCAAAATACGGTAACACAACAACTTACCTACACTCTGAATACTGTTGACGGAACAACGCATAGTATTGATCCAACAACAAACCAGGCTCAGGATATTCCCAACATTATTCCTGTTTATAAAATCACACATCAGCAGCCGGATTTAACCAGTTTGCAAACAGCTAAAAACGAAGTTCAAGCTCTCGGATTTGTCGACCAAAGTCAGATTCCGCAAGTACTTCCGGAACAACGTCTTACCGAAACTGAATATGAATGGAATAAAACATACGGTTTGCCGCAATCTATTACGATGGATATCGCAAGCAATAACTTTCATCTCACATCGCAATACTTAACCTACCCTGCCGTCTTAAGCAGGACAAACGTCCCAACAGACAGCAGTGCAGTAAGTGTGACACAAAGCGCCTTATCTGCTATGAAACTTACTCCAACCGATATCGATAATTCATTAACGACTACAACTGATTATGTGATTGTCAATGGAGTTATCCGACAAGCGCAACCGGCAGAAGAAATCATGGCAGTCCGGGTAAATCTTTTTCAAAGCGCAGTAAATAATTATGCAATATTCTATCCGAATAATCCTGATACGACGATGAGCTTCCTCATAACCGGCGGTGATACGCAGTCGGAAATTGCGCAAGCGACGTTTGTCCATCAAACAATTGACACGACGACGAGCGGCACCTATCCGCTGAAGACATCCGATCAAGCATATGCTGATCTGCAGGCAGGGAAAGAATATATCTCCCCGTCATATACAGGTGGAGACGCTGTGAACATTCGAACGGTTACATTTGGATATTACCTCGGAGAAACAGCACAGGATTATCTTATGCCGGTATATGTATTTCAGGGAGATAATAATTTTACAGCTTACGTTTCAGCAGTAAGTTATAGTGCAATTACTATGGCTCAACCATCGCCAACGGGTTAGTAAATTGAACATCCGTATCGAGTAAATGAAGTAATGTCCATGTATCCGCATATCTGTCAGTACTTTCCGTAACCACAATGACATACGTATGCGATCCGTTCCTTTTCGCTGTAATAAGCACTTGTCCTGCTCCCTCTGTCGTTCCTGTTTTTATTCCGATAACACCATCAATTCCCAACAACTGATTCAGGTTTTCCAATTGATATTGATTATTCCCGTTACTCGTTGTAATAAACTTGTATTTTGTGTTCACTACATTTTGTATTGTCTTATTTTGTAGAGCATAAGCTGCTAAATGAGCAAGATCCGTGACTGTTGTAAAATCACCATCGTCTTCCAATCCCGCAGGATCCATATATTTCGTGTTGAGCATGTGAAGTGCCGCAGCTTCTACATTCATTGCCCGAATGAACGCAGACATACCGCCCGGATAATTATCCGCAATTGTATATGCGGCATCATTGGCAGAATTGAGAAGCATTCCGTATAAAAGATCGGAAAAATAAAATCTTTCCCCTTTATATAAATGCAGCACCGAACCTTCAACGTTATTTCGCTGCACTGTCAGCACATCATTGGGTTTGTAATAGTCAAGAGCAACTAAGGCCGTCATAATTTTCGTTGTCGACGCCATTGAGAAATGAAATTGAGAATCTTTTGTATAGAGAAATACTCCTGATCCTGTATCCAAAATACCCGCTGCTTGCGCGCTTATAACCGGTTCTGTTTTTGAAACAAATGACGGATAAAGATTCAGGGTATAAGGTAATGGTAATGGATGGATTTCCTGCCGTTGCAAAGAATAATGCAAACGGATGTCAATAATTCCGAGAATCAGAATAAAACAAACTAAAATAAGAGGAATGAGTAAAAGACGAATATGCAGGTCAAATCGCTGTAAAACAGTTTTAATTTTTTTCCTCAGATTTTGGATAAAGGATAGAAAGTCTTTCATCGACGCGCTCCATATCACGGGGAAAAAGCGATGCTTCCCGCACATTATGTAACTCCAGTAATTGCATTGTAAGTCTTTCCAGCCCAAAAGAAAACCCTCCTTCAGGCGGCATACCATACTTAAATGCCATGAGATACATTCTGAAGTTATCCGGGTTTACACCTTTTTTCTTCATCGCGTCAATTAATTGATTGTAATCATTGATGCGTTGACTGCCGCTTAAAATTTCTATGCCTCTAAATAACAGATCATACGATAAGCTGTATTCCGGATTTTCCGGATCAGGGAAGGTATAAAATGCTCTTTTCTTTGTCGGATAATGAGTAATCGTTACAAAATCGGACTGCTGTGTCTCTCTCGCCCAAAGACAGATTTCTTTTTCGTCTTCAGGATTAAGGTCTAATTCCGATACTAAATCC
>CAZAIV010000117.1:0-1940 GCA_964485315.1 uncultured Gammaproteobacteria bacterium | reverse complement strand
AACTCACGGCGTGCGGAAATCCACGGTGAGATAATGAGAATAGTCCAGAAGCTTTACCTTTCACGGAGAGATCCGATGCCGTCTCGCAAAGAAGTCGGAATCATGATAATGGAACACTTCAGGACTAAGATGGATACACTTTAGTTTTTCCAAGCAATTGTCTGTTGCACGGCTGCCATGCCATCATCAACTAGCCATTTTTGTGGTATAATATCGATGTATGAGAATTGCGGCAAGTGCAACTCGTAAACAGTTCCCTCTCAGCCATAAGGAGATCGTCAAGAAAACGATAACGGGCACACTTCGGTGGGTTTTTATAATCTTTATGGTCGGCGTATTCGCGGGGATAGCCATGGACAAGATATCTGGGGATTCCTCATTCTATCTTGGCACAGTCGTTCCGATATCTGTAGTTCTTGTCATCATCGTTTCAATTCTCACATACTTGTATCAGCGCTGGTACTTCGCGGTCTATTACTATGACATTCAGCTCAACCATTTCGTCGTCAGGAAAGGCCCGATAACACCGCACGAGATCACAATTCCCTATGAACGTTTCCAGGAAGTATACGTGGATCAGGACATTTTGGACCGGATATTCGGACTTTACGACGTCCATGTTTCAAGCGCAACTATTTTCTCGGGTACGCAAGCTCACATTGACGGAGTGGAGAAAAGAGCGGCGGAGGGTCTTAAGGCGGCGCTCCTCGCGAAAGTCAATCAAAAGATTGCTGGAAATAAACAATCTTCTACTCCGAATTCTTATTAACCATGGATCATACCGTCACTGAAAAGGATTATCCAATACAAGTCCGATGGATCGTTAAAGTGTCGCTTGCTCCAGTCCTTCTTATTATCCTCCTACTCATACTCTTAGGTGTTTCATTGAACGGTGAGCAGAGCAACGGAATATTCGTATGGTATTTCGCTATCATTTTTGTCTTGATTGCCGGACAGGTTGTCGTCAACGCACTCAAACGATCGTGTTTCCATTATTCGCTTGAGGATCCGTTTATAGTGGTGCGGCAGGGTATTCTTGCAAAACAGGAACGACGGATTCCCTACGGTAAGATTCAAGATATATTGGTACGAAGAGATTTCTCAGACAGAATCTTCGGCCTTGCGTCTCTCATGATCGAAAACGCAAGGCAAGGGTCTCTTGCAATTTCACCCACCTATGTATTGGGAAAACAGCGGGTGGGAAACGAGATATTCGGTTCAGTGGGAAACGCTGTAAACATACCGGGACTCGACAAGAACGACGCGGAGTTGCTCAAGGAAGCAATCTCTCAAAAAATCAGAGACATCCCTGTCGAAAATACCTCAGGGCTTTAGCAGATTAAGAGCAAATCGCTACTGGCCAAAGCTACTCGTAGCTGCCGGAGGATTCTGATTTTGCGTTGGTGGGATGGTTTGCGATTTCGGCATGCTTGGTTTGGATAATGTCAGCACGAGGTACAGGATGATGAGGACAATTATGAATATTATGCCCGCGAGCGGACCTCCTCCTCTCCCCCAAGCTCTTGAATTATAAGCCATGGCTGAATTATAGCACACTTCTGTATCAACTTGAATCTAGAAAAGGTTAATGAATTGACAAACAGAGATTCAATGCAGATCAAGTATTACGCTTGCTGGTACGCCTCTGCTTTAAATTAGCTCTGGACGACCACGGAGATCAAGTGAAGGTCAACTTTTCTTTCGCCAGAACTCATCAGAGTCATTTTATCAACATTAATTTCTTCGTTTGCAAGAAATTTCCTGTGATAAGTCTGTAGAAATATACTCCGCTCGATAACCCGCGGGCATTGAAATCAACTTGATAGCTTCCTGGTTGCTTTTCCTCGTTGACCAAAATTGGGACTCTTCTTCCAAGCACATCATACACCATGATGCTCACAAATGATTTCTGAGTTATATCGTATCGGATAGTAGTAACT
>CAZAIV010000116.1:0-5231 GCA_964485315.1 uncultured Gammaproteobacteria bacterium | reverse complement strand
CGGAAAAGATCAGCCGCTCACAACTGAACAACTAGCATCGTATTACGGGAAAGCGAAAGTATTCCTGATGACTCCTAATTGGGATGAAGCTTTTGGTTTGGTAATTGCTGAGTCAATGAGTTGCGGGACTCCTGTAATAGCTTTTAACAAGGGTAGTATCCCGGAGATTGTAGAGAACGGTAAAACAGGGTATCTTTCTTCTTATGAAGATGGTGCGGACGGTTTGGCGGCAAATGTGGAAAAACTTTTCAACCTAAACGATCAGGAATATGCAGCAATGAGCGCTCAGGCTAGAAAACGGGTGGAAGAGAATTTTACGATTGAGAAGATGGTTGAAAACTACATCAGCCTTTACGAAAAACTCTTAAATCGGTAAAAAGAAAATTTGCAACCCGAAGAGTGTGGGCATGTAAGAAAAGGTGCAGATTTGCGGGATATTTCGTCTGTTCGCCAGAACCGCAAGCATGGCTGTCGGGAAGGTGAGTTCATTTGCCTGAAACGTAATGAGTGTTTTCAGGGCGGCTTTCGCGTCATTCGCATCGGGATACAGAATATTTAAATTGCTCAAAGCAATTGTCCTCAGGAAATCTTTTGCAAGGGACGGGCTGATTTGTGTGTAGATATGATTGTACACGGTAATAAGGCTGTTATGCGCGAGAAACAGCTGGTATTCCGACTCCGCGAAAAAGCGGAAGAATGCGGCGGATTGCTCATGCTTTGCCTGCGCGCGGTCAATAAATGCGACTAATATATCCGGTGCGATGAGTACTTTTTTGCTTAACATAGGCATTAAATTCCAAAATTCCAATGACCTCTTGCGTCGTCATCCCTGCGAAGGCGGGGATCCAATGAACACACAACTTCTCAGTATGAATAGAATTCCCCTCTACAGGGGAATGACAAAATATGTTTATTCATTAAACCATTGGTCATTCATTGAAAATTGAAAGTTAGAAATTAAAAATTGGAAATTGTCTAAGTTGTCAAACTTAGACTTGCTCCTCTTCCTTTCAGTCGAAGTAACGGATCATCCTGTGTAAATACTTTTGCTGTTTGCGCTTTGGTTCGGAAGGTTTTTTTTGCCTTTTGTTCTCCCGGAGAAAAGTCTTTATTAAATTCTTGTAACTGAGACTCCTTAATTCTGACGCTGCCTCCGACCCTCACTGCTTTTAATTTCCCTTCTTTAATATACCGGCGTACCGTAAGCGGGTGGACCTTGAGGATAAATGCTGCCTGGTTGATGTTAAACAAATTCTCCATGTGGTTATATGTACAGTTATACGCAATTTTCTCTTTGAAAGCAAGGAGGAAGAAGGAGCGCCGGTAGGGAAAAGTTCAGGTTACGCAATTAATTGTTTCTGGCTTGCTACATTCATGAAACTGAATGCAGCTTGTCCAGAATCGATTCTGGATGCTCCGTCTGCTGACGGATTACCAGAAACGTATTTGCGTAAGGGGGAGTTCCTAATTGTCTATGTATTTATTTTCAAAAATATGTAAATGTATACAAAGTATCGAAAAAATTGACTACTGTGAAAATTCAATGTACAGTGAATATATTCGTAATGGGAAGGGGGTGTATATATATGAGGAAACGAACGATGAAAGTCTTTCAACGCTATAAGAAAAATTTGCAGTTTATACTTCTGGTCTTCCAGATGAGGGTGGTCTAGTTGTGTAATCTCAAAATTCAAATCTTAAATCTCCCTCCTTCGTCAAGACTTCGGAAGGGTAAACAAAACTATTTGCTTGCCCATCATAGCTTTAGCGACGATGGGAGATTTGCGATCTCAGATTTGAGATACATGCCATGTACTTTATATTTCAACACACCCCTGATTTCCGTAAATGGATTGTTCTGGCTCCGCATCGCTCAGATCGTCCTGATATAAAAAAGGGAACAGAGACTTTTTGTCCATTTTGTCCTGGGAATGAAGAAAAAGAGGAAGAACTGTACAGAATACCCTGTACAAAAAATCCGTCGTCATCCCGACCAAGCGAAGCACGTGGAGGGATCTCGCACACACCAAGTGGCTTGCTTAAGGAGATTCCTCGACTCTCCGCCAACTGGCGGATCGCTCGGAATGACAAGAAAGCTCAGGATGACAGTAGTCCTTGGGCCATCCGCGTTATTCCGAATAAATTTCCCTTTGCCCCGATTCATGAGGTCATTATTCACTCCCCGGACCACCATAAGAATATTGATGAATTACCCACAGAATATGTTGCTCGTCTCTTCGTTGTGTACAGGCAACGGTATCAGACGCATCAGGGAGAAGGCCATGTGTGCATTTTTCATAATTGCGGGACGCAGGCAGGAGAGAGTGTCCCGCATCCGCATTCGCAATTGGCAGTTTTACCATCGAGCGTTCCTTTTGATGCGCAACCGCTCTTACCCGAAAACGAGCAGGAAGGAGTGCGGACATCGTTTTTTCATATTTTTGCGCCGAAGGTTGTCTCATGGCCGGATGAAGTGTGGATTGCTCCGTTAGATACGGGCAGACGTTTCGGTGAGATAACAAATAAGGAAATCGAAGATCTTGCCGTTTGTCTTCCGCGACTCATTCGGCTTATGAGCTTGCGGCATGGCTATGAATTTCCTTTTAATTATATAATATATCCCGGCAGTAATTGGTATGTACGCTTAGTTCCACGTCAAAAAACACTTGGAGGATTCGAATTGGGGACCAATATCTATGTAAATACGCAGGACCCGAAAGAAACAGACATATTTTTACAAACGCACTTCCACCAGCCCGAACCGTTCGTAGTTTTGTCAAGGCACAAGGCTCACTATCGGAAACACGTTTGAGTTTTTTATTTTTCACAAATATACCTAATTTTGACTATGCAAAGATATGCAATTTATTATAAATGACAACAAGATTTAAAAATACTTGTGAAAATCGGATTAGCAAGAACGTAAGACTTTTGCTAAAACCTTACGCGACTTTTTGTTGTATCCCCAACAACCACCCCACTTCGCTCTTTGAGCTTCGCGGGAAAGGGAGGGTTACACAGTCTTTTGCTGTATACCAAGTAACCAAAGAACTGCTTCCTTTTTGTATCTTCGGTCACCGCGTGAATTGATCCGGATGGCCGGCAACTTTCCCCGTTTCCCCCATCGTTTAATTGTCAAAGGAGAGACCCGAAGAATCTCTGCTACTTCTCGCACCGTGAGGAGATCGGGGAGGGACGCGATAGAAATGTTTTTGTTAAGAATCTGCTCGGCCATATACTAAGTATTCAATATACTAATTAAAGTAACAAAGTAGAACAAAGATGTCAAGAGGGAATTTTAGCTTATACTTTCTCAGGCGGTAAGATATCGATGTAGATTCGAACGACATTTGACTCGACGCGTAATACTCCTTCTGCACATGTAAATTTTTCTTCGGCGCCGTCAATTTTATGAACAATCACTTGTTTCTGAATGACAGAAATGAAATTGCTATGCTGAGGCAATATATCAAAGGTTCCCTTTTCATCAATTGAAGTCACAGCCTTTGCCTTATCTTCAAATAATGTTTTCTCGCGATTTTTGATAATGACATTGAGTATATTCTGATCATCATTTGCCATGAGATGTTGTCTCCTTTGCGCTTCCTACGTAAAGCATTTTTTCATCACTTACTGTATCATACATTCCGCTTAATATATCACGCGCGTCTTGAATGGTATCTTTGAGAGGCACATAAGAACCCTTTCTTCCCGTCTGATTTTCGGCAACGAAGAAACTTTGTGTCATATAATTTTTTAAAAGCTTTGCCCGTTTATACTCAGTTTGATCCTCCTTGGACAATTCAGATTCTCCAACCAACTGCACAATTTGTTCTAATCCAGCCGCTTTTTTCAAAAGGCTTTGACACTGGAGAACAGTATCGAAATGAAAGCTACCGACAATTTCCGGACTAAGCACAGATGATGTGGAGGCTAATAAGTCAATAGCCGGCAGTCTTCCTTCCTGATAAATAGTTCGGGAAAGCGTAACGCTTGAATCAAGGTAGGGAAGGACAGCTTGTACGCCTTGATCCAACATATCATCATTAGGCACATACACAGCCTCGATCGTCGTGATAGTACTGTTTTTTGTCGCATTCAGTCGTTCATGAAAGTCAGCCATTTCAGAGGAGAGTGTTGCCTGATAACTGTCTTCTGAAGGTATCGTATTCATCAGGAGCGAAAGCTCATTTCCTGCCTGCGCGAAACGGAAAATATTATCTATAAAAAAGAGAACGTCGCGATTAAGCTCATCGCGGAAATATTCAGCAACAGTTGCTGCTGTCAGGCTCGTGAGATAACGGATTGCCGGATTTTCTCCCATACTTCCAAGCACCAGCACTGATTGAGGTAAGACACCGCTTTCATTAAGTGATTCATACAACTCTTGTCCTTCGCGCGTACGTTCTCCGACTCCTGCAAAAACAGAGATACTCTTGTTTTTATTGGCAGAGGAAACTTGGACGACGTTATGTATAATCTCAGTTAAAAGAATTGTTTTTCCAACTCCTGCTCCTCCAAATAGTCCAACTTTTCCGCCTTTAAGTATTGGACAAAAAAGGTCAAGAGCTTTAATTCCGGTAGCGAGGAGTTCTTTCCTGTCTGCTATATCGCTGTAGAGAGGAGCTTCATTATAAATGGGACGGGTTTCTTTCGTTGTCAAAGATCCTTTTCCATCTTTCGGGTTTCCGAAAATATCAATGACGCGTCCGAGAAGGGGAGCGCCAACAGGAATTTGAATTGGTTGACCTGAATTTTCTACTCTGCTTGTCCTGTTAGCATTTCTTAATGGTGTTAGCAGTAGGCAGTTATAAATGCCAGGGGCGCTTGTGCTGTGCACCTGCATTTTAATACCCGGCTCATCAGGCAAAATGATCAGATCATGAATATTCGGTTGCTCTTCAATAAACCGTACCGTAATAACCTGGCCCTTTATACTCACAATTTTTCCTAAGTTCATCATTGCACTATCGCAGCCTCCATAAAACCATACCGGAAAGAGATTGTTGTTGTTTTTGGTTCTGCAGGTGATGTAATACAATTTTTCGCTGCATCGTGATCTTCTTCATTTGGTCGTTGATATTATCTGTTGCCTTATCAAGAGATACCATTCGTGCGGCGAATTTTGCCAGTTCAGATTCTTTGAATGTCTGTTCGATAATCGTAGCAAATATTTGTTGTTCAAAAAACTGAAGAATCTTTTCCAAGCTCGGTTCAAAGAGGTAACGCAC
>CAZAIV010000115.1:0-7147 GCA_964485315.1 uncultured Gammaproteobacteria bacterium | reverse complement strand
GAATCGATTCTGGATGCGCTTCGTCCTGCACCATACTGTACGGGACTTCGCTTACCAGAAACATCTCTAAAAAGGTATATCATCGGGAGCTACTTCAGGCTCACCGTTTGTCTCTACAGGATTTTCTTCATGATGTTCCGGTTCTGGCTTTTTGGACTTCGCCGGTTCCGCATTGTGTTGTTCTTTCGGTTCTTCTCCGGCTTCAGGTCTCGGACTCCCCGACCCTTTACTGTCCAATAAAATCATGTCGTCAATCACTACTTCGGTCGTAGTGCGCGGTTGATTGTCCTGCGTCGTCCAGTTTCGTGTCGACAATCGTCCTTCTACATACACTTTTCTTCCTTTTACGAGAAATTGACTGCACAATTCCGCCAGTTTACTCCAGGCAACGATTCTGTGGAAATCAACTTCTTCATGTTTCTCACCCGTATCGGTCGTCCAATTTCGATTGGTCGCGATGCTGAATGAACAGACTGCCGTACCGGACGGCGTATAACGTAATTCCGGATCGCGCGTCAGATTCCCGATCAATTGTACTCTGTTTAAACTTCTGGCCATATTTTCGTCATTTCGTCCGTATCAGCAAATGCCGTAAGACATCTTCTGATTGCAAAATTCTTCTTTCAACATCACCGGGAAGATTCTCTCCTTCCAGGTGTAAAACCGCGTAATAACCGGCATTTTCTTTTTTGATCGGATACGCGAGAGGCTTCTGCCCGAGTTCTTCAACATTCGTCACTTTCACATCTTTTAACCAATCTTTGATTTGATCCAAAACTTTTTGTCTGTCTTTCTCGGACAATTTCGTCCGGAGCACCAAAGCTAATTCATACAATCGCATACGTGGAGTAATTTTACTATAATTCCTCTCCCGAGGCAAGGAGGAAAAGAAATAGTCATTCTGGCTTGTCCAGAATCAACTAGATCCTGGATGCGTGCATTGCATGCGCTTACCATGATGACATTTTTGGCAAATGCTGACATATTACGAAAAATAATGATTGACAAGAAAATGCTGCAATGCTATTCTCGCTAACAAGATACCTTATGTCAATTCCAGACCGCGGACCAATGCAACCATCCCCAAAAGATATTGGAGTAAAACCATTAACCGGTGATCCCCTTCTCCCAAAAATTGATTCCCCCAGATCATTTGCAAAATTAGATTTGTCTCAAGCAACCGCTTTCGTTACCGGAGGAAACCGAGACGTAGGCAGAGCTATTACACAAGCGCTTCTCACACAAAACACTCGTGTTGGAAGTGTTTGTTTGCGCGAAAGTTCACTAAGAAAATCTAAGTTACAAGTAGACGCGGCACGAACCGGAGGTCATGAATTGCGATTTACTCAAGCAGATTTAACTACTACTGAAGGCTTACAAGCAATAACTGATTCTTGGCAAGAACAATTCGGCCATGAACCGGATATTTTAGTTTTGAGTACTTCAGGCGCAACGCAAGAAGTTAATGTAACAGCAAACAATGCACTTGCAAAAAAATGCCTCAAATTGCGCCGAGGAAGAATAGAAAACGGAGAAACAATATCTCAAGGACATATTGTGCTGATGCAAAGTGAACCGGGACATTTCTACGATATTTTACAAGGTGTTGCAGAATTGCCGAAATTTTATGATCAAGTAGCTCCAGCAAAACTTGAGGGTGAACAAACTCTCTCTCGCCTTAAAGAAGAATGTACTGAGTTGGGCGTTCAATTCTCCATAGTTGTTCCGCCAGAAGTATCAGACACTGGAAATATGGCTCTATTTAAAAGAATTGATAAAGACGCCTCAAGGAAAAGCCGTGCACTTTCTGCACAACTGGGAACAGAACAAGCAGTATTGTCCATAGATGTTGGGAAAATGGTAGTTGGTGTATTAAAACGTGATGATTTGGAGCAAGGTCATGTGGAATTAACCAACGGAGTTATAGATGCCGGGAGAATGTTAAGTAAACTGTATGGCCCTAATGCAATTTTTGTTCATACATTAAAACTTAAGGGGCAAAATGCTGAAGGACAAGAGACAGGTGAAGGAAGAACTATTGTAAACGCACGAATCTGGGAACAAACAAAGACAAATGAAGTGGAACCAAATCTTGTAGTGACACAAGGATCCGAAACGATACATTCATCCGCAGTGTTGCGCAAAGATATGACAGCAAAAGATGCTGAAGGTCACTTCCGACCGGAAATTGGCATCTCAATAGTTCCCGGATACAAGTCTCTTGCAGCAGCTACAGAAGCAGCAACGTATGCCGATGGAAGACCGGCATTTAGCCTGATACTCCAAGGGTATGAAAGATTAAGTTTCGGTCGTCCTGTTTTCCCCGGAGATAGAGTGGAAGCTACAGCAAGAAAAAGAACAACTGAAGATACTTCACCAATGGATGCGACAGTTTTCATAAAGAAACCGGATCATCAAATTGCCGCAATACAAGCTGCAGAAGTACAAGGAATACAGTTACAAGAAAAAGATCCAAGCGCACAATATGTACTTGAGCCACCTCAACTTATTGAGTTAGCTGCGCAAGCTCTTGGTGTGCTCGCACTTAGTGATAAATTGACTAAGGATGTTCCCCTTTTCCTAGGTACAGGTAAAACATCGTTTGAACAAGCAGAAATTCGACCCGGAGATACTATGAAAACAGTAGCAACTGTAACCGATCATGATAAGAAAGCTACAAAAGGTAATGTTGTTATCTCACGATTACGAGTCTACCATGACGAAGATGACTCGCAAATAAATGGTGAAGGACCTTTTCAGAGAGTCGATGTAGAACATGTTGCAACTCTTGAGGGTCTCACATTTCGTATGCTGCCGGAGAAGACAGCAAAAAGAATCCTTAATTCCGCAGCCCATTCATTACCATGACTCCGCCATTATAATTTAATCCTGCTCCGAATGTCGTCCACGCAACTATTTGGTTTCTCTTCATTCTTCCTTCGATGTATGCTTCATACATGGCTAATGGTACTGTAGAAGTCGATGTGTTCCCATACTTTTCTATCGTTACAACAACCTTTTCCATGGGAATCCCGAGTGTCTCTGCTGTATCTCCCATGATTGCCAAATTTGCTTGATGCGGAACAAAAAGATCAACTTCTTCAATAGGCACTCCGGCCTCATCTAATGCTTCTTTCGCTGCTTGTGCCATACGCAGAACTGCTTGTTCATGAATAACACGTCCATTCATTCGTAAGGCATGTTCATCATTCCGCACAGTTTCATATGAAGTCGGACACATGCTTCCTCCTGCTTTTACCCCGAGATCATCTGCAAATCTCCCGTCCAATCCAAAAGAAAATCCCAAATTGGTGGGCACACCCGGATCAGGAGTAACCATTCTGACTAAGGCAGCGCCTGCCCCATCACCAAAGAGGATGCTATCAGGTACTTTCGGACTTAAATTTGTGCTAATGACTTCTGCACCAACAGCTGCCTGAACTCCTCCTCTTCCGTACGGACTGCTCAGATCTGTAACCGCATTATAAAGAGCATAAGTCCACCCGGGACAAGCATCGGCATTGTTACTTCCCATAATATTATTTCGCAATCCGAGTTTATTTTGTACTATGGCAACTGTAGAAACACCCTGCATGTCAGGAGATGTTGAACCCAATCGAATCGCCGATAGTTCCTGAGGATCAATACCGGTATTACGCAAACTTTCTTGAATCGATCGAACAGCCAAATCAGAAGTTGCTTCTCTTCCCACGTCCACCCAATACCTTACTTTAATTCCCGCTTTACTTACTTTCATGACTCTATCGGTAAAACCAGACTTCTTACCTAAAAACAGATCCAAGTCTGCATTAGTCATAAGTCTCGAGGGAACGGCATGTCCAAAGCCGATAATTGCAGGAACTTTTCCTTCTAAGGATTCTCTACTTCTCATTTCGTGAGGATACTAAAGATGAGGTTTAGTGTCAACGGGTAATTGAATTGAAATTTCTTCACTCTGTCATCCCTGGCCGCGATTCAGGGATCCATGGCTTCCTGTTAATTGGATTCCCGCCATCGCGGGAATGACAACGAAGGGCATTATCTCAAATCTAGCGTAGAACCTTGGAAAAGCAAATTTTTCGGTTTGATGATGACCTGCTTCTCGCCTTTCTCGATATATCCGCCGTCCAATCCTTCAAATTTGTTTTTCCTTACAATCCGCAATGCTTTCTTCATATCTTTTTTAGGAATAAAAATCGCGTAATCCTGTCCCATGTTATACGTCCCATACATATCAACATCCGTCAAATTCGCGTGTTTTTGGATGAATGAAAAAACAGGCTGGGGTTCAAATATTTTCTCAATAATATAAGTGAATGTAGGCCGAGCACGCATGATTTTCCTCATCCCGTGTCCGGTGATATTTGAAATATAATGAATGTCTATTCCGGCATCTAATAAATCAGCAATCAGCTTAGCATAAATATTCGATTTGGTTAATAATGCCTCGCCGTACATTGTCCCGTCGGGAAGTTTAGTCGCATACTTTTTCGGAAGTTTCTCCGCAACTGCACGAGCAAGAGAAAGACCATTGACGTTAATCCCTGTACTTTTTAGTAACAAAATCCGATCGTCTACTTTTAAATTTGATCCAAAAATCAGCGATTTTTTATTTTTAATAATTCCAACCGCGCTTCCACCCAAGTCAATTGTAGCAGGATCAATAATACCCTTATATGTCGGCGTTTCTCCCCCACCCCAAGAAGCACCCGACAAGTCGCAAGCAGATTTCCACCCTGCAATTAAATCTTTCATTCTTTTAGCGTCAGATAAAAATTTGCTATCCCCAACAGCCCAGTACGCGTGCACAACCAAAGGAGCAGCCCCAACTGATATGATGTCATTAATAACCGCGGCAATCGTATCGTGTCCAATACTGTCATAATATGTTTTCCCGGTAACTTTTCGCATAGCATCAGCCACTAAATTCTTCGTTCCTAAGCCTTCGATAACTGATGCCATATATATATTACCTTGTTTCCAGACATAGGCTGACTCTCCTCGAGACTCGGAGACTTCTGAAAATCCATGCTGCAAAAGATTGTTTGCCGTGTGCAAACCGGCATCTTGTGCCAATTTTTTAATTGGATCCATTGCTTCATAATTTACACCTGATTGGGAATAGGTAATTTTTTGTTCATTTATATAATAAGTCTTCAAAGACTTTTTTATCCTCTTCTCAATCGGATACGAATACGGTTCAAATTTTTCTCCTGTGATTTTTTCGTACGCGCCGATATATCTTCGTGCAACTTGCACAATAAATTCATCCGTCATTTTCGGAGGTTTTCCATTACCTTTATATCCCTGGTTCGCGTACCACAATCGCAAAAATTCTTTGTCAAAATTCTCAGGTTCTTCATTTTTCTTAAAATGCTTTTCGTATGTATCAGCAAGCCAGAAACGAGATGAGTCAGGTGTGTGAATTTCATCGATCAACATTAATTTCCCGTCATACAAACCGAATTCATATTTCGTATCAACTAAAATCAATCCATGTTTTTTACATAATTTACTTCCGAAATCGAACAATGCGTGCGTGACTTCTTCCATTTGCTTATAAAGTTTCGGTGTGAGAATTTGATCTTTTCCAATCTGCATTCTGCTCTGCAGAATTTCTTCACGGGTCAGTCTTTCGTCGTGTTTTTTACTTGTTATATCCGGATGTGTCGTCGGCGTAATCACAGGATGAGGTAATTTCTGATTTTTCTTCAAGCCATCGGGAAATTTCAAGCCATAAATCGTCCGCTCGCCCTTCCGGTATGATCCCCAAATCGATGTATTCGTCACACCGGATATATATCCTCTGATAACCATTTCGACGGGAATGGATTGACAATTATGCGTAATCATAACATTCGGATCAGGAACAGCAATCATATGGTTCTGAACAATTTTCTTAGTCTCTTCAAACCAGAACTTTGAAAGCTGTGTCAGAACGGTTCCTTTGAATGGAATATGCCCCAAAACGACATCAAACGCTGATTGACGGTCAGTAGTAATAAGAATCCTTTTATCATTATGGAGATAAATGTCTCTGACTTTCCCCTGTTTTTTCTCTCCGAATTCAGGAAGATCAACACTTTTCAAAACATTCGGCAAAGATTGTAAGATTGTTTTAGATTGAATCATAAGCTAAAATAACAAATTCCAAAAAACAAAATACAAATAAATTACAATATACTCGTCATTCTGGCTTGTCCAGAATCATCGCTTGATCCTGGATGCGTGCATTGCATGCACTTACCAGGATGACGTACGTAAGGTGAATAAATTACAAAAAAATTCTCGTCATCCTGGCCTGTCCAGAATCCGAGTAGTTAGTCAGATTCTGGATGCTCCGTCAACTGACGGATTACCAGAATGACGACACATCAACATCGTTCCGGATTCTGGCGGATCCCCAGAATGACAAGAAAAACCCCAGGGATGACATTTATTAAAATTATTTTTTCTCTCCCAGGTATTTTTTAATCCCAGCCTTTTCTAATTTATTTGCTTTTAATATAACACTATCATTCAACTCCTTCATATATGAAAGGAACCTCTTGGCAACTTTTGCGTCAAAAGAGCCTAAAATTTTCGCTGCTAAAATGCCCGCGTTCTTCGCTCCATTAATGCTCATCGTCGCCACGGGAATTCCGGGCGGCATTTGCACAATCGAATACAATGAATCCAATCCGTTCATCGTTTTCGTTTGCATCGGGACACCGATGACAGGCAGAGGGCTTAATGACGCCACCATACCGGGCAGATGCGCGGCACCTCCTGCTCCGGCAATAATAATTTTAATTCCTCTTGTATGCGCTTTCTTCGCGTAATCAACCATCCGCTCAGGAGTTCTGTGAGCGGACACAATAGTGAGTTCGTATCCGATATGAAATTCATCTAAAATTTTCGCGGCTTCAGACATAACAGAAAGATCCGAGTCAGAACCCATGATGATAGAGACTAGAATATTTTTCATACTACATTATTGTCATTCCGAGCGAAGCCGAGGAATCTCGAGATCTCTCCACTCACTTCGCTCGGTCGGGATGACATTCCTATATGCTTAACATTTTTCTTGCTTTGATTGCCTTTTTATATGCTTTTTCAACAGATGAGTCAAGTACCGTTATGTGTCCCATTTTCCGATCTGTTTTCG
>CAZAIV010000114.1:0-4072 GCA_964485315.1 uncultured Gammaproteobacteria bacterium | reverse complement strand
TCTCCCAGTACGACTTTCCCTCCGCTGCTTTGTGCGATTTGGTCAACTTTTTCACGTATATCAAACGGGTTTGCGACATAATGATCAATAACGACAACTCCTCCGAGTGCCTGCGTTGTTTGCTTGTCCATAATAAGACTTGCGACATCTCCATTCATAGAATTATAGTTTGACGTCACTTTTTTGCCGATGCTAGCGAAATCTGTTGTCGTAATAGCATATTCGTCAATGAGAAACCGGCGAAATCCCTGCACATCTTTGGTCTGTCGGGGATCTCCCTGTCCTCCATTTTCGCATTCAGGACATGCAGTAAAAATATCTCCATTTTGAAAGAGGTCTTTGTTTTGCAATATGAATGTATGAAGCATGCGCTTATGGTCATTTCTATTGATTTGCGCATATCCAAACCAACCTTCCCAACCGGAGAAGTTGCCGCGAAACCACACGCGCAGATGATACTTTCTCGCTGCGTTTACCCATTCGTGTAAAACAGTTGAAAATTCGGTGTCGTACGGGGTGTCAATGGCAACATACTCTGAACCGCTTTGCGAAATTGCTTTCATTTGCATGTCGATTGTTGCGGGAAAGGCAGGATCGGTGAGTGCTTCTTTACTGTCATCACGGGAATACTTCATCGTATCAATAGAGAAAACGAACGGAAACGAATTCGGTGTTTTGTTCGTCATTGTTTCTACTGTTTTTTTTACGAGAATTGATGAGAGACTTATAGTGAGAACTACCAAAATCAAAATAACCGATAGCATGGTATCAACTTTTATTTTTTTCATACGACTACTCTCCATTATATATCTCTTGCGTTTGGAGAAGGGGAACATATTGAGGTTTTAGCTCATAAATGTCAGCGAACGGGAATTTCCTTATCAACGTATATTCAGAAAGCTCTTTTGTTTTTGATACCAACTTATATGTCTGATCGCTGTTATCATAAGTTCTCATGACTATCCAACGAGCCCACTTATCAGGTTCTGATGTGGCCGATAACCAGTATTTCCCGGTCCCTTCATGGATAAATTTACTCATAGGAAGACCTGATGAGAAAATAATCGCGTCATGGGAAGCAGCAGATATGAGAATAAAACCGGTAGTATCTTTCGTGTTTTTGTTAAGCCAGCCTGCTACCTGCGTCACGTTCTTTTGGCTTGCTCCTACTTGCGCATCGTCAATTGTCACGGCATCCGAATTGATAAATGCGAAAAATATATTGAAAAGAATAAGACCAATAAGAAGATAACGAAAGTCTTTGAATTTGTATATTACATATCCTACAAAAATGGAGATACTCGGAGCCATCAGAATACCATAACGGACATTAAACCATGTATTTCCCGTTATTCCCTGTACGTATAGAACAGAGAAACCCAAATATAACGCAAGGACATTGAATACAAAAGGAGTGAAGAGTGCGGTCATCGCGATTTTAATACTTCCTTTTATATTTTTGTCAAAAAAGAATGCAATTGCGCCAAGTATTCCCAGAATAAGAATGAAGAAATATTCGTTGTACGCTAAAGCATAGTAATAGACTTTTATTGACAGCAACAAATTTCCTTTGGTCGGTAACACTCCTGCGCCCAATAGCTGTTGTTGTTGCGCGTGCGCAGAATATGGTCCGAAGATAAAGTACAGCGCATCATGGAAAATCATCTGATTCCACAGAAACCATAATCCGATGCCGACGCCTGCAAGCGTAAGGAAAAGGACGAGCATGCCTTCAGCCGCTTTTATGCCCTTCTTTTTCCATGTCAGAAAAATAATCAAGAGGCTCGCGTAACCGAAAAGGAACCAGCCGTCGTATCTGTTCAAAGACGCGAGCATGATCCAAAATGCGGATTTGACGACATGCAGAAAGTTATTATCTTTTTGCCATAGCAGTATCTCGTAAACACCGAATATCATCGTCGCAACGAGAAGCATTTCCGTCATTGCGATGGATTGCATATACAAAATATTAAGGTTTGCAGCGAAGACAAAAATGCCGACAATTCTTCCCAGCATCGTGACGCCGACTTTTTCTAAAAACTTATATACCAGCATGCCCGTAACGACGAAAGAAATCATGGATTGTAATGCGCCCGATAGGCCTGAATGCCACATAAAATCATTCCAAATAGTCGGAACCATTAACAAATGAGGCAGCGGCAGCCAGACTGATCCAAGTTGAGCCAGACCCGGCTTCAGTCCTTCGACCACACGCCTTCCGATATCCAAATGCGACCGGGCGTCGTTATATTTGAGTCCTAATCCGTTTTGGTAATAAAAAATGAAACACGCGACTGATACGATAGAAAGTATGATCGTAATAAGCCAAAATATCTGTTTTTCCGACAGGGAAAACAGATTTCTGAAACGGTGGGTATCGAATCCTACTGTAATGGTAACGTTATTTTTCATGTTTTTTCAGAGACACTCCGATTAAGAGTCCTGTCGCGACGATGCCGATACTTCCCGCGATAAGAAAGAAATAGATTTCTGCATTTACATATTTGTCGGCAAAGACATCATACATAAATGATTTTGATCCACGACTTAGTAAATAATCCCAATTTCTCATGTATGTGTATTTTTGAGGATGACCCGACTGTGCTTCTAACGAAAGTATTTGTACCTGCGGAGGATTCGTGCTTGTGGTAAGAGCGCCCAATGTATTGACAGCTATTGAATACGTGAGGAGTATCCAAAAAGGGACAAGAAAAAGCCATTTTTTTCTGAATCTTGTGAGGGCAATAGAAATAAAAATCGCGAGAATAGCATACGATGGGATAAGATACCGTGACCCGAATGCCCATCCTCCCCACGGATCTCCCCACATGGAATATAAGAGAATATTCACTCCGATAATTCCAAGGAGCAGCTGGGCATAGCGCATTCTTTTTTTGTAGGCGAGAATGATACCGATGATTCCTATAAGAATGACAGGCGTGAAATACATGATGCCTCTATCAGGGCTGAGGAAGTGTATATAAAACCCATTCAACATATTCCTTGTTTGGAAAAAATTTACAACGGACTGCGGTCCGGTTTCTGTAAGTTGTGTGAGTAATTTTATATGTGATGCTTTCGGAAAGACTGGGTTTCCCTTTGTATCGAGTTGTGAAAGAGACGGGACACTTCCGGCGAGACGGAACGGGCTGCCATAAGAAAGCACATTGACATACATGAAAATAAGAAGCGGAATAATTGCTCCGAAAAATCCGATCAAGAGAAGCGGCTTTATCGAGAAAGATATTTCCCCCCCCTCTTCTCTGCGCGTTTTTATAAGCGAGATGAGGGTCATGATGCCGATAGGTAAGAGCAATATAAAATTGGGATAATCAACGATAACAGAAACACCATACATAAACCAAATAACGAAATAATCCCACCACTTCTTTTGCTCTTTCAGCAATATATATAAACATATAAGTATGAAAAATGTCGAAAATTGATGTTCGTAAAGGTCTACTGCATACGCGAACGCAGGAGTCGCGAAAAGAAAGGTCATACTACCGAGAATTGCAGCGATACGAGAAGTGCCCAGTTTCTCCGAAATCCTTTTGATAAGTAAAAAGTTCATGAAAGCAAACAACGCGACCATGCTGTATGTTCCGACTTGAGACGCATGAAAGTATTTCCCGGCGAGATAACCGGGTATAATAAGTAAAGAAACACCGGGAGCGAAAAGAGAAACGAATTTTCCTCTCCAATATCCGAGATCAGGAGTGACAAATCGGGCGATAGGAATTGAAAAGCTGAATGAATGATCCTCAATGAGAGAATAGGTGAGCGCGAAACGTCCGCTTTCGGGAGAAAGTTCAAACGGGCCCTTTGTTTTAAAGTATGACGAATTAAGCGTCGCATTTGTCGGATTTCCCGGGACACCGCGTACGCTTATTGCAAGAATAAGTATCACAAATAACGCAAGAAGTATATTTGCTGTTTTTTCCCATACGATTCGCATAACACGAGAGCATTTCGTATATCCTGTTCGGATGAAATGGAAAACGATATGAAGGAAACGCTTGGTTGTCCGTAACAACTTGGCCATGAGCGCGAAAATATTGCCGGACGGTAC
>CAZAIV010000113.1:0-32511 GCA_964485315.1 uncultured Gammaproteobacteria bacterium | reverse complement strand
CGCTCGAACAAGCTCCTAGCGTAGAAGAAGATTGGGGAGAATGAAACAAGTTAAAAATTAAAAGTGAAAAGTTAAAAATGAAGGAATCTTTAATTATTTATATCCTTAACTTTTAATTTTTCATTTTGAACTTTACACTATTTATATGGCAAAAATAATTGGTATTGATTTAGGGACAACAAATTCATGTGTGGCTGTCATGGAGGGTGGGTCACCGAAAGTGATTCATTCTGCCGAAGGACGCAACACAATTCCTTCAGTGGTTGACCCGAAAACTCACGTAGTGGGTGATGTGGCAAAACGGCAGTTGGTTCTCAAACCAAAAGAAACGATTTATTCCATTAAGCGTTTAATGGGGAAGAAATTCCATGACAAATCAGTGCAATTTGACATGAAATGGCTACCCTATACTGTGAAGTCAGGCCGTGATGATATGGCCGTCATTGAGGTTGACGGAAAGACATATACACCGCAGGAAGTTTCCGCGATGATTTTGCAGAAAATTAAAGCAGATGCAGAATCTTATCTGGGCGATAAAGTGACACAGGCGGTTATCACTGTCCCCGCGTATTTCGATGACTCGCAACGACAGGCAACCAAACAAGCGGGAGAAATCGCTGGATTGGAAGTCATGCGTATTATCAATGAACCCACAGCAGCGGCATTGGCGTATGGACTTGACAAAAAGCAGGCGCACACGATCGCGGTGTATGATTTGGGAGGCGGAACGTTTGATATTTCCATTCTTGAACTTGGTGAAGGAGTGACGGAAGTAAAGTCAACCAACGGAGACACGCATTTGGGCGGGGATGATTTCGATCAAAAAATTGTCGACTATTTGGCGGATGAATTTAAGAAGGAAAATAATGTTGATTTACGAAAAGATCCGCAGGCATTACAACGACTTCGTGAGTCAGCAGAAAAAGCAAAAATAGAATTATCCTCCTCACAGGAAGCGCAGATTAATCAGCCGTTTATTACACAAGGCGCAAGTGGTCCTTTGCATTTGACCATGACGTTGACTCGGGCGAAACTGGAACAACTCGTTGATGATCTCATTCAGAAGACACTTAAGCCGGTTGAATTGGCATTGAAAGATGCCGGTATCAAGGCGGCAGACGTGCATGAAGTCGTTTTGGTCGGCGGCATGACGAGAATGCCGAAAGTGATTGAAGTGGTCTCCAAATTTTTCGGGAAAGAACCGAATAAGTCGGTCAATCCTGATGAAGTTGTGGCAGTCGGAGCCGCCATTCAAGCCGGTGTGTTAGCAGGAGACGTGAAAGATGTATTGCTTTTGGATGTCACGCCATTAACCTTGGGGCTCGAAACAATGGGGAGCGTCTCGACACCGCTTATTCAGCGTAACACGACTGTCCCGACAACGAAATCGCAAATCTTTTCGACGGCAGCGGACAATCAGACACAAGTGGAGATAAACGTTCTGCAGGGAGAGCGGCCGATGGCAGCGGATAATAAATCGCTGGGTCGGTTTATTCTCGACGGTATTCCGCCGGCGCCCCGCGGTGTCCCGCAAGTGGAAGTAACGTTTGATATTGACGCGAGCGGTATTTTGCATGTCAAAGCGCAGGATAAGGCAAGCGGAAAAGTACAAGAGATCAAAATTACCGGTTCAACGGGATTGTCGAAAGATGAAGTGGAGAAAATGACGAAGGATGCGGAAGCGCATGCGAAAGAAGATGAAGAGAAAAAAGAGAAAGTAGAAGCGCGAAATCAAGCGGATTCACTTATCTTTACTGCGGAAAAATCATTGAAAGACGCAGGAGATAAAGCAGGAGCCGATTTGAAGAAGGAAGTAGAAGAAAAAATTTCTGATTTGAAAAAGATCTTAGATACAGGGAGTAAAGAAGATTTGGAAAGTAAAACTTCTGCATTATCTGACAGTTTACAAAAAATCGGTCCGGCTATGTCACAAAATCCGTCCAGCCAACCAGAACCTGAAATCGAGAAAGAAGAAAAAGAAGGAAAGACTGAAGAGACTAAAAAGGATGAACCTGTTGAAGGCGAAGTTGTAGAGTAATTCAGAGTGTAGAATTCAGAATTCAAAATTGAGTTAAGAATTTATAATTCTAAATTTATTCTGAATTATGAATTCTAGATTCTAAATTAAAGCGCAATAGATGCGCTTTTTTTGTAGACCATTATGTCAACAAATACAGATTATTATTCCATTCTCGGCGTTTCGAAGTCTGCAAGTGCGGATGAGATCAAACGTTCGTATCGAAAACTTGCGCTGCAGTATCATCCCGACAGAAACAAAACGAAAGAAGCAGAGGAAAAATTCAAAGAAATTAATAAAGCGTACGAAGTTCTGGGTGATCCGCAGAAGAGACAAACGTATGATCAGTTCGGCGCGGCGGCATTTGAACAAGGTGGCGCAGGCGGCCCTTTTGGCGGCGCGGGTGGACCATTTGGAGGGAATCCGTTTTCCGGGCAAAGCGGTCCATTCAGGTATACCTATACGACGAATGGAAACGCGCAGGATTTCGACTTCGGCGGATTTTCAGATCCGTTTGATATTTTCGAACAATTCTTCAGCGGCGGCGCCTCGAGACGTCCCCGCCGGTCAGTCTATTCATTAACACTTTCTTTTCAGGAAGCGGTAAAAGGAGTTGAGAAAGAGGTAACGATTGAGGGGAAAAAGCAGAAAATCAAAATTCCGGCAGGTGTCGATAGCGGCTCACGGGTCAGATTTGACACGTATGATATCGTGGTAGAGGTTATTCCCGATAAACATTTTCAGCGTGAAGGAGCAGATATCATAACTGAAGAAGAGATTACTTTTCCTCAAGCGGTCTTGGGTACACAGCTTGACGTGCAAACAATCAGCGACACAGTAACTATCCGTATTCCCCCGGGCACACAGCCCGGCACATTGATTCGCCTAAGCGGGAAAGGTGTGCAACGGATCCATTCCAATGGTCATGGCGATCATTATATGAAGGTAAAGGTTGTAGTCCCAAAGCATGTCACAGGTCGACAGAAAGAATTACTGGAGCAATTTGACAGCTCTGAAGAAAAAAGCGGAAGCAAGTGGTTCTAAAGTTAATCGGTCGGGAGTTGATATCTCGCATCAAGGACTGCAGGATCTTTTAAGAATTTTTCAATCCACGTTTGCTCCTGTCCAACCGGGACATCCACACCGATTTTATAATTGTCCCCGTTATTAGTTACCAATTCGTAATAACTCTTTGTATATTTCTCAATGACAGCAGAAGCTTCCTCATAGCTATTCGCTTTCACGACCACAATCACACCGCCTTTTACATAATTTGCCGGCGGTCCGCCTACGGGTAAATGCAGGTTGATAAACGATACGGAAAGGAATTGATATGAAGTCAGGCCAAGCAGTACCAGAAGTATGACTCCAAGCCCAATGGAAATGAGGGAAATTTTTCTTTTCGGTTTTTCTGAGGGAAGCGTAATCGGCATATTGTCATAGTATCGAAAATTGTGCCGGAGTGCAACGAGAGAATATTGTTTTTTCTCTCCAAGTCTGCTAGTTTTAATATCATGAGGGGTATTTTGCCCTAGCCAATGATGTGGTAGGGTAGGTCTTGTTGAAAATACATAGAAATACTGTATTATTCTTGGAACCTCTCATAAATTATTGATTGTATGAACAAGAGAAATATTATTTCTTATGTTACGACACATCTTGCAACAGTTTTTCTTATTGTCGTTTTTCTTCTTCTCCTCATTTATGCTGCATACGTGGCATGGTTGGATAAGAGTTTTGTGATTACTAAAAACGGCATCTTTTTGCAAAATCAGGGTACATACGCAAGAGGTCAAATTATTGTCACATTTAATGTGACGTATCCAAATGAAGACATCAATGTTTTAACGACATTTAACCTCCCTTTCCAATTAATACAGAGCGAATCCTCAGGCACTATCACTGTGTATCAAGTCGATGTGCCGCCTGGCGATGAACAAAAATGGATTGATAAATTTCAAGGCGTATCAGGAGTTGTGAGTGCTCAATATGTGTATTTAAAGTAAAGATGAAAAAATTTCTTTGGAATAATTTTCTTATCCTTTTTTTAATTGTTAGTTTTTTTTTAGCTAAGGAGAATGCATACGCACTGGCTTGTCCGGCTGCTCCCGTTGGTTCATGTCAAGCAGCTAGTGGTGGAGCTTGTCCTGCAGGCACAGGTACTCACCAAGCTTCAGGTGATGCTTCGTGTCCAGTTGGTGGTGGAACGACATGGATATGTTGCGTAGCAGGTGCTTCTGCAAATACTACGAATGCAGGGGCTTGCACATTACCAAACGGAACGGATGGAGTAGTTACAGAGTTTGGGTGTATACCGAGTGATCCCGTCGCGTTCGCGGGACAGTTCTACGGTATAGGTTTGGGTTTCATAGGCGCTTTATCTGTGGCATTCATTATTTACGGCGGATATACTGTCCTTACGTCGCAGGGCGATCCGCTGAAATTACAGACAGGAAAGAGCTATCTCTATTATGCCATCGCAGGACTATTGCTCGCAATTTTCGGTTATGTTTTTATCCAACTCGTATTGGTCGATATTTTGAAAATTCCGGGTTTTAGCGCATAATATTTGTATGAGAAGAGTCCTGCTCATTATTTTAGATATTGCAGTATTAGTTATTTTATTTCAGGTTTCTATAGCTAAAGGATTTGCTGCATCATCAGATTGTATTGATCCAAGTAATAATGGAATTTGTGTCCCCGCGGGTGCAAATGCATGCTCTGCGAATCCGAATACCGTGGTAAATGGAAGTTTGAGTTGTGGTAGTGGTGATGTCTGTTGTGTGCCGGATGCAACGCAGACGTTGAAGAGTATTGCCGGGGGCGGCACCTGGGTGCCGGATCCAGAAGTGCAGTTTGTCGGGCAAAATGCAGCAAGAGCAGGGCTTCTTCTTGACTGGACTCTGGATAAATCAAACTATCAGTGGGTCTATCTCCCTTTCGGCGCGAATAATGCAGCCGCACAGAATCCGCTTCTTCCTTTCTGGACGATCATACGAAATATCGTCTACGCGATGCTTGTCCTTTTCGTTCTCGTCACTGCATTTGTCCTGATCGCGACCCGCGGGAGAAGCATTACCGTTAAACGATTCATTCCCCGATTTATTGCTATTGCCTTATTGGTTACTTTCTCGTTTTATCTTATTCAATTTCTTTACCAAGTAGGCGATCTTATACAACTCTTCTTTCTGAAAAGTCCGACGTATGCCGGAGAAAATATTTCCCAGAAGGATCTTCTGTATGTCGGGTGGAATTATATATCGTTCGTCGGTCTTCGGCTGTCAGGAGACGCATACACGGAATCTGCCTTCATGTCTCTTTTACTTGTGAAACTTACCGCACTGACCTATTATGTCATGTTCGGCATCCTTACCGTACGAAAAATTATTCTCTGGTTCTTCATCATTCTGTCTCCTGTTTTCCCTCTTCTTTTACTCTATAAACCGGTTCGGAATACAGGGAAAATCTGGATCGGAGAATTTTTTCGATGGCTTATGTATGCTCCTCTTTTCGCAATTTTCTTAGCAGGTCTTGTCTCATTATGGACATCATCTATTCCTTTGAATTTTTCAAATTATCTCTATAAAGGCACTGATGACTCAAATTTTACAAAATATAATTACACCACGAATGATGTGAAGGGAAAATCTCCGTCTGAACTTTCTGCGCTCAATCCGGAGTATCTTTTGGAAAGATTTCCAACTGCTATTAATATCGAGCTTGGCGCGCCGAAACAAAACGTTAGTTTAGATAACAGTGTCAATTATGTCGAGACATACGCCGAATACGTCGTTGCATTGATCATGCTTTGGATTATCATCATTCTTCCGTTCATTCTTTTACAAATATTCCTGGATTATATGAATACGGTATCATTGAATGAATCGACATGGATGCAGCAAATATATAATAAAAGTTCATCTTTCTTAAAAAAACCACCATCACCAAGTTCATCGCCGTCTTATCCTCCGCCTCCGGGTTATCCCCCGCCCGGAAAATATCAACCAACGGGTTTGGCTAAGTCATTACCTTATGATGCTGCTATAGCTATGCCGTTGCCAACCAAAACAGGTGAGGCTCTTCAGATACCGGCACGTGTTAATGCAGAATTGCTCCAACTGGCGAATATTTCTGTTCCTACTATGCGCGATATCGCCAGATTTGAAACAAACAACTTATCATCAAGCAGTAGCAGTCAGCAGCAGGAAACAAGCCGTATTCAACAGTCCCTTGAGAGGATAGCCAATCCTGCTAATGCAGTGCATGAACGGCTGCAGAAAGAAAGTCAAAGAGGTAATGTACTGGCGCAAAATATTCTTAACGCGGCTTCGTCATCAGCAGTCAGCTCTATAACAGGAGTACATTCTCTGCAAGAAAAAAATATTTCCTCAGTACAAAATGCGATAGAAACGATTAATCATCCCGAATCAGCTCGATCGATAACTGAGAGAGCGCAAGCTACAGAACTCAAACAAACAATCATGCAGGAGAGCGAGAAAGGAAACACAACAGCTAACACGTTTATTTCAACGATGAACACTCTAAACAAGACAGAACTTTCTAGCATCTCACAAGTTTTGGAGAAATTGGCTAACCCATCCTCAATAAAAGATGTATCACAACAGAAAGAATTCACCCAGTTACGCGACACTCTAACAAAAGAGAGCCAGGCAGGTAACCCGGTAGCCACGAGTATTCTGACTGCGGCGAAACCTGTTAAGACCAAGGAGGCAGATATTGCCACGTTAACAAAAGTTCGAGAACAATTAAAGCAAGGAAGTAAGGAAGGAAATAAGCTGGCTAAGGATATTCTTTCAAAATCTACAGACAAAAAAACCGTTGCGGCAGAAGTGCAATCATTACTGCATAAATTAACCAATGAAAAGCAAAAAGGCGACATGCTCGCGACAAAAATCTTATCACTTTTCTCAGAAAAAGGTGTGAGGGCTGAATCCTCTCCTTCTGCTCTGCCGCTAACGAATAGAATTCAAACAGTCAGCATTGAAGACTATGAAGCGGTTAAGAAAATGTGGGTCGATAATTATCAAAAAATGGATGTACCCCAAAATCTTGAAGGAACAAATAAAGATCGTAGGTCATGGATCTCATCGGATACGGATACGATTAATAAAACTATTGATTTACTCTCATCCTCTGATCAACAGAAAATTTCTGAAGGTATGCAGCAAGTTTCCGGCATTTTACCGTTTTTGCTGATTGGCGGATTCTCACAAACAGAAATTATTGCTTACCTTAAAGCTAAACAGCAAGCAGGAAAAGAAGTGCTTGAGCAGATCGCCGGGTCGGAGAATGAAGAAGAGACAACAATAATAGAGGAGAAGAAAACAACAAGTACACCTCAGACAATGCAGATGGAAGAACATATTGCTGCACCTTTTGCAGGAACAGAACCCATTATGCAATCAAGACAACAAACGGTTTTCCCTAAGATAAAATTATCAACCGGTGATAAGGAATTGTTGTCATTAAGCAACATAACTCTCCCAACAATGCGTGATATTGCTAAGTTTGAAGCGGCAAAACTTACTAAGCAGCAGACAGTACCTCTGCAGCTTAAACAGACAAAAGACTCACTTGTAACACTTGCGCAGAAAAAACCGGTGATGCTTAGTGCCCGTTTGCAAACTGCCAAAGAAGAAGGCAATGGAGTTGCCACAGCTATTTTACAGGCGGCACAACTTGTCCAACCGAGCATTTCGCTTACTGATAAACAACTACAGGATACACAGAGGTTGTTATTGACGATAACGAACTTGTCGACGGCGACAGATTCAAGAGAAAGAGAGTTGTATACTTTACTTCATAATCAACTTGTTCAGGAAAATCAAAAAGCGAATCCACTGGCGACAATTATTTATCAAACCGCTGATACCTTGACGAATATTGACACGTCCGAATTACAGGATCTTATAGCCAAACTAGCCAATCCGCATCAAGAAATTTTTCAACAACAGCCCCTCTTGCAGATTAAAAATGAATTGGAGAGACAGAGCCAAATCGGTAACCCTTTAGCATCGAGTATTCTTGCTATTACCAATAAGACAGCACAAACGAAGTATGAGGAGTATACGCAAATCAGAACACGACTTGAAGAAGAGGAAAGAAACGGAAATCCTCTTGCACAAAAAATACTTTCGTTGGTTGATCACTCGGATACAGCTGAAAAAGTAACAGCGTTTGTTCAGGAGATGATAGGACAACGGTCTAAGAACGAATTAGCAGATGCAATTCTGAAAACAGAAAACATTACCGCTGCTTCTGCTTCGCCCGATTCTCATGAAACTGCGGCAGTAGCGAAGTTGTTGCGGGAACTGGCAGAGCCAAGCCTGATTGCCAATCCTGATCGACGTAAAGTGATTACAGGCTTACATGATTTATTACAAAAGGAAGGACAGAATCAGGATCCTGTGGCAATAAGTGTGAAAAAGATTATGCAATATGTCAACGATACCGGCTTAGCAAGTCTTCAGCTTATCTTGCAGTATATCGCAGATCCCTCACGGGTACAAAATGTACATATGCAAGAGCAATGCAAGATAATTCGCAAAGAGATAGAACAGGAAGCATCAGTTAAGAATTCTTTTGCAAAGACACTGTTACAGGCAGTAGAAACAAGTAAGCAATCACTTGTTCCGTTGAGTGTATTGAAACATTTGCTTATGCAAATACAAAATGAGGTAAAGAAAGGGAATTATCTGGCCATTATGCTTCTTTCGCTGCGTACCGCAGATATGACGAATAAAAGGATCGTACATGTGCTGGAAGAAATTCTTAGTAAAAAAGGCAGTGGTAATGTATTGGCATCACAATTGGCAGAAGTTTTACAGCAAAAGGACATTAATCCGGTGCCTGTTACCCCGCCGACAACACTATTACCGGAGAAAAATACCATACAAACAGTAAACATTGAAGATTATGAAGCGATCAAACACTTGTGGCAGGATAATTACGAAAAAGCTGAAATTCCCGGCGCATTAGATCGGAAAGAATGGTTGGGAGAAGAAATAAGTTCGATTGACGGTACTATTGATTTATTATCCAGTGATGATCAGGCAAGTATACAGCAAGGAATGAAACAAGTGAATGATATCCTGCCTTTCTTTCTGTTGGGCGGCTTCTCTTTGTCTGAAGCTATCCTGTATCTCAAAGCGAAGAAACAAGCGGCAAAGGCAGTTTTGGATAGTATGGAAAAACAGGCAACGGAGCAGGAGAGTTTGATCTCTGCCGGTACTTCTTTGAGAAAAGATGAAAGGAAAGAAGAAAAAGCAGAAGAAACTTGACTTATTTTTCTAAAACCTGAAGAATAGAATATATGTTAGGAAATTTATTTGGTACAAAAAGAGACGATACAACATATGCTGAACCTGCGGCGACTTCACTGCAACCAGGGCAAGTCACACAGGGAATTTCCGCGGGTGGGCCTGTGCAAACTGTTTCCCCTGCTCCTGTTATGCCAATACGCTCTGTACCAAATCCGATGATGTCCGGATTCGGATCATCTTCTCATCCGCCGGTAGGAGGGGTGACAATGGATCCGACAAGACGGGAAGATCTCTCAGCATTGTCTCACCTCGATGCCCGATCGACGCAAGTACTCGCGCATGCCCAGCAAGAGACAACTCGTATTAAACAATCAATGATTATGCCGGAGCAAGTATTATTTGGACTTCTGTATGATGAAGAGATTTATAAGCTACTTGAACAATTCTCAGTTGATGTAGCGAAGTTGTCGCGTGAACTGCAAAGCAAAGCAGTAATGGGGAGTTACATGGGTCAACCCACCATGAGCGACCAGGTGAAGCAGATCTTTGAAGAAGCATTTAAAAACGCAAAGGATCGCATAAGTACATTTATCGCTCCGGAAGATATTCTTGTTGTTCTTTTCTCTTCCGGATTATCAACAGCAGCTATGTTGCAAGCGCAAGGTGTTCAGAAAGAAGCAATTGTGGAAAAACTGGAGAAATCGCCTACGTATGCTGAGGGAAGAAAAACAGTCCTGGATAAATTCGGTGTTGATCTCACTGCAAAAGCGAAAGCCGGAGAGCTGGATCCTGTCGCGGGAAGGGAAAAAGAAGTAGACCGGCTTATCCATATTTTACTTCGAAGAACGAAAAATAATCCTATTATTATCGGCGAAGCAGGTGTCGGGAAAACGGCAATTATAGAGGGTTTGGCAGAGCAAATCATTGCGGGAACCGTACCGAAAGACTTACAAAATAAACGGATTATCCAACTGGATGTTGCTTCTCTTGTCGCAGGCGCAAGCCACCGAGGAGAGTTTGAAGAACGTTTGCGGAATATTATGCGTGATGCTATGGCGGTATCAGGTCAGGTTATTTTATTTATTGATGAGATTCATACGCTAATAGGTGCAGGAGAAAGTGACAGTGCGCTTGACGCGTCAAATATCATTAAACCCAATCTTGCGCGTGGACAGCTGCAGATTATTGGCACAACAACGACATCGGAATACCGGAAATATTTCGAAAAGGATAAGGCATTTGCGCGCCGTTTTCAGCCGATTGTCTGTGAAGAACCTGATGAAGATAATGCGTTTCTCATGCTGCAGGTACTGAAACCGAAATACGAGAAATTTCATTCTGTGATAATTCCTGACGAGGCATTGCGATCTGCCGTACAGCTGTCCAAAAAATATATTGGGGAAAGATATCTTCCCGATAAGGCAGTTGACCTTTTGGATGAAGCCTCAGCAGATGTGCGGCTGCAGCATAATGACGGTAAACGTGAAGACAATACCGTTGTCAAGAGTGATATAGAACGAGTGGTCAGCGCATGGACAGGAATTCCGATTACGAAACTGACTGAAGATGAAAGCGCGAAATTATTGGAATTGGATAAGAAAATTCATCAACGATTAATTGATCAGGATCAGGCGGTTGAGGCAGTATCGGAAGCGGTACGGCGCGGGAGAATTGGTTTGGCTGCAGCGAACCGTCCGATTGCATCTTTTATTTTCCTAGGCCCGACCGGTACAGGGAAAACGGAATTGGCCAAGACATTGGCGGAAATTTTATTCGGCCGGGATGATGCGATGGTTCGGCTGGACATGTCAGAATATATGGAAAAACATGAAGTTGCCAAGTTGATTGGCGCGCCTCCGGGGTATGTCGGATATGAAGAAGGCGGACAATTGACAGAAGCGGTACGCGCAAAACCATATTCAATTGTTCTTCTTGATGAAGTTGAGAAAGCACACCCCGATGTCTTTAATATTCTTTTACAGCTTCTTGAAGACGGACGGTTAACAGATAATAAAGGGAATACTATTTCTTTCAAAAATACGATTGTCATCGCGACGTCAAACATTGGAAGCACGGATATTCAGGAGGAATTGTCTAAGCCGACAAAGTTGAAAGAGGAGTTTGACAAAATGTATGCGGACATGCAGGCAAAAGTATCTGAAGACTTGCATAAATTCTTCCGTCCGGAATTGCTGAATCGTTTTGATGAAATCGTCATGTTTAAGCCGCTTCGTCAGGAAGATATGCAATTTATCGCTAAACTCGGCGTGGAGAAAACAGGCAAACTTCTCAAGGACCAAGGATATACGTTGGAAGTTACGGATGCTGCATTACAAAAACTTGCCAAAGACGGATATGATCCGCAATATGGCGCGAGACCGCTTCGTCGCCTGATTCAGACTGCTATTGAAAATCCAATTGCGATGCTTCTTATCAATAAAACATTTGTTCAGGGAGATACCATTCAAATTGACTATTCCGATCAGCAGGCGAACTTCGTATTTACGAAAGTAGCTGCTCAGTCCGATCAGCCGAATGCAACATCTGTGTCACCGACTTCTCAACAACAACCTACAGCGCAACTTGAACAAAACACTGTCCAGGAGGAACAGATACCGGTTACGTCAGGCTCTTCGCAGCAGCAAATTGCACCGCAAGCTGCTTCTCAGACAATTATGCCAAGCGTGAATGATATTGCAGCAGCAGTTCCGATGCAAGAACAGGGACAACCTCAAGCTGCTCCTGTGAATCCGGTACCGGTGCCGGCCGGAGCAGTTATCGGCATCACACCCGGAGTACCGCAACCTGAGTTAATACCTGCAACTCCCGGACTCGCTGAAGTGCCTGTCGGTATTCTCGCCCCCGCGCAACCGGCTATACAACCGGTTACCCCCATTGATCAAATGCCACCGGCATCTCCGGTGAATCCTGCAGTAAGCGCCGCGAGTTTCAGTCCGCCTGCTGTCTCTGCGGCAAATCTATTGGATGACACGGATGAAGAGACCACTGAATTCGCGTAATACGTACTTCTGGTAAAATAGGGGCATGACACTTGAGGATATATTTATCGGAACAGTAGATAGTTTTGGACCAACCAGATATTCAAATTCCTTTGGGTGGATATGTGTCTATACGGGTAAAAATTTATTCGGAGGCTATAAAGTTATTGATAACGAAATCTTACTTTTGTGGCTTATTCTTTCTCCCGCAGGATTTGCAGAAGCGTTGGACGCAGGATTTGAGAAATTTGACTTCGGAAAAACATGGGCGCAGACAGAAGTTGTTGGTCAAGAGGATATAACGCGTGTCGAACCGTTTATTCTTGATGCATACAACTTTACCAGGATACGAAAGAGAAACATAAACTGATTGCATGCATCAAGAATGGCTCCATGAGCGCAGAGATACTTTTCCCGGTGATGTTGTATGATAAATACATGTCATTTTCATTGATAAAATCGTTTCTTCTGCATAATCGTATTTTAGTTATTATTCTTTTTGTTTTATTTCTTTCTTCTTTTATTTCTTACCTCAGCGGGCAGACATATATTAATCTTGAACAATTCGGAAGCGGCTCATATCAGGTTTCGCGTGAAAACTTGAGTTCATTTTCTTTATATAAACTTACCGGATATATCTATAAAGCAAAATCTATGAATCTGCAGGCAGCATACGAGTTTATCCGTCAAGACCCGCAGCAGTTTTTCGGTCCAAAACTTTTCCCCGATAATTTTTCGTCGTCGATACTACTTTCACGAAGTGTGACTGACGATCAGTTGCCTCATACGGAACATTATTTTTTCCAGCAGACAATTGATAAACTTCCCGTGTACGGATCCCGGGTTGCCGTTCATATAAAAAACAATGACGAAATCTATGCCGCTACGGGAAACCTCGTGATGAGCAATCGATTGTCACAGGCAAATATTCCGAATACACAGGCGGTTCGTGCCGCAATAGCGCAGGCGCAAAAAGATAGCGGTGGTCGAATTGCTCTTTTAGTTACCAACACACATGAGTACGCGCTTAATTTGCAAGTTCTTGGCAGAGGAAAGGATACAACAACATACAGAACACTCGCGGTATTAATGACATCTGAAAAATTACCTGTCAGTTTTGCGACGCAATATTTTATCGATCTGGAAAGCGGAAAGATTATCTATCAGGAGTCACAATTGGAACAGGCACTTAATCGTATTGTGTATAACTGTCATGAAACAGATACATGTCCGGCGGCCAGATCCGAAGGGCAAAGCGCAATTATTGATAGTGACGTAAATAATCTGTATACCTACTTGGGCAGAGTATACGCGTTTTATAATGACCACTTCAATCGTGACAGTTATGATAATCACGGAGCAGTTTTACAGGGATATGCACATAGAATAGATATCGCGGGATATTCGTGCCCCAACGCAGCGTTTGTTTCCGGTTCAGTCCAGTTCTGTGACGGTATGGTAGAACCCGATATGGTCATGCATGAATTGACCCATGGCGTAACGAAAACAACAGCGGGACTTATGTATTCATATCAATCCGGAGCGCTGAATGAAAGCATGTCAGATATTTTCGCGACTGCAATGACTGATACATGGGAACTTGCGGGAGATGTGCATGTGCCGGGCTTGGTGACACCGGTTCGGTATCTGGATGATCCGACCAGACGGAATCAGCCCGACCGGTTATTTTCACCGTTCTATGCATGCGGAAGTGATGATGCTGGCGGGCTGCATACCAATACGAGTGTTGCAAATAAAGCGTTTTATCTCATGGTTCAGGGAGGCGATTTCAACGGGTGTCATATAAACGGTATAGGTCGTGATAAAAGTTATGCGATAGAATATCGTGCGCTTACGCGGTATCTCACTCCCTCGGCGAATTTTAAAGATATGTACATTGCTCTACTCCTTAGCTGTAATGATCTCTATTCAGCCAGCTCGACAACGTGCAAGAATGTTGAGACAGCACTTCAGGCAACAGAACTTGATCAGCAGCCTGAAGACGATCAAAACGGTCCGGTATGTGAATCAATTCAGGAACAAGTTCCTGCATGCGCGGATGTCCCGGTAACGCCAACAGTTATTTTTACACCAACACCCGTCACTACAGAAGCGCCGCAAGGAGAGGGAAATACATTACTTCCGGCGCCGACAGGGGTCAGTAGAAACGGATGTAAAATGGTAAGCCACTGCCAAGCAGGTACCGGAAGCATACAGCTTTGTACATTTACCTGCGAGTAATTGATTGCATTTTCAGGCTATATTGCCTAGACTAGAGTAAGTATGCAATATCCACTCCTGCCATTGGTTATCGCGAAATTCTGGTATATCGATGCGCCTCTTGCATTCGTCAGTTATTTCGGTTCTTTGAACAGCTCCTTTTTCCGTTTTTTTTCATTTTCAGCGCTCCTCAAAACATTTTTTCAGCCGATCAAAAACGAATACAGACAGGGGTTGGTGGGATTTTCAATCGGTATGGGGATGTTCATAAAATCGGTTCTGATTCTTTTTTCACTGCTTCTTTTTATTCTCTTACTTGTCTTTGAGTTCTTATTTCTCTTCGGTTTTATACTTTTGCCGTTCTTTTCGTTTTTCTTACTTTTCTTTACTGTATGACAGGTGAACAATATACACGTTTATATCTTTTTTACACTTCAGCATTGATTCGCGTGATACGATTGCTGATAATTTTCCTGATTGTCTTTTTGTTGTTCAGTCAAGTAGTTCATCATGCGTCATTCAAGTTTCCTCTTTTCTTTCTCATCTGGTTTACGATCATTGAATTTTTTTTCCGGTATCATCTGTATCATTACCATCCCACATTGTCTCTAAGTAAAAACACACAGAAGAATTATCTGGAATCCTGTTCATCCGAGCTTTTACGTGTCTACCTATCTTCAGTCGATATGCAATATTGCCTGAAGCGACTCTACACATACCCACAGATCCGTTTTCTTCTCGGAAAATCGGGGATGACTGCTGCAGATGTACCATGTATCTCTTTACAGAAAGATCAGATCATGACAGAAGCGACGGAAATAGTAAAAACTGTCAAAGGTGAATTTATTACGACAATGGATTTTTTTATCAGTTATCTTCTTATGACTGAAGAGCAAACGAAACTATTTTTCAATCACCAATTGAAAACGGATGATGTCTATCGTATTCTGCAATGGGCAAGAAAAGAGTATATACAAGAGGAATTTCCGATGTCCGGAGGCGTGCATTTTATGGGTGAAGGAATTGGCGAATCATTGGTGAGCGGATGGACACTGGAAACACAGAAGTACACCGCGAATTTCACTTATGGAGCGGCGAATATTATTCCATTTCTGGCAGGCAGAGAAACATCGTATAAGTTAATGCTGGAGGCTTTAAGCAAACGTGAGACGAATAACGTTATGTTGGTTGGCGAACAGGGTGTCGGGAAAGAAAATTTAGTCGCGAAATTAACCGATGACAGCTATTATGGGTTTCTTTCTTCCCGGCTAAATTACAAAAAAGTGCTTGAGCTGATGGTTGGTCCTTTAATCGCGGGGGCGCAGACGAGAAGCCAGCTTGAAGAACGGTTGCAGGCAATTATTGAGGAAGTCAGTCATTCACAAAATGTCATTTTATACATTCCGGATTTTCAAAATCTCATGGGTTCTTCTTCGTATGGACTTGATGTATCGGGTGCGCTTATGCCGTATCTGCACAGCGGTAATTTAGCGATTATTGCATCGATGACTCCCGGGAATTTCAAAACGTATCTGGCGCAAAATCCTCTGAAAGACGTTTTTGCGGTGATTACTATTGATGAGCCGCGTGTGGATATCGCGACGGAAATGCTTATGAAAAAATCAAATATGATTGAGCGGATGAATGAAGGAGTTACCCTTACGTATTTATCGGTTATTTCGGCAGTCGAATTGGCAGACAGATATGATCAGGACGACGTGCTGCCGGGAAGCGCGGTAACACTCTTGAATGACACTGCCAATAGCGTTGCGTTAGCGAAGGGAAAGATGGTCTTGGCATCGGATGTCGAAGAGCAAATCAGTAAGAAGACTCATGTGAATGTCGGTACTCCGACTGCGAAGGAAAAAGATTTACTTCTCCATCTTGAAGAGAAACTGCATGCTCGGGTGATTGATCAGGTGCATGCGATCTCGGCAATAAGTGAAGCAATCAGGCGATTGCGTTCCGGTTTAACGACATCGACACGGCCGATTTCTTTTTTGTTCCTCGGTCCGACAGGTGTGGGAAAATCCGAAACTGCGAAAGCATTGGCGCAAGTATATTACGGAGACGAAAATAACATGATTCGGCTTGACATGAGTGAGTATTCTGATAGTGACGGAGAAAGACGACTGCTCGGGGCTGCGCCGGGCGAGGGAAATGACAGAGGAGAACTTACCGATAAGATCCATGATCATCCGTTTTCTCTGGTTTTGCTTGATGAATTTGAGAAAGCAAGTCCGAGGATTCTGGATTTGTTCCTTCAAGTATTTGAGGACGGGAGATTGACGGATAATAAAGGGAAAACAGTCTCTTTCGTGAACAGCATCATCATTGCAACGTCAAATGCAGGAGCGGAATTTGTTCGTGAGAACCTGGTTAAAGGAGTACAGATCGATAAGGCATTTCAGCGAAAATTGTTGGAATATCTGCAGGAGAAACAACTCTTCAAACCCGAATTATTGAATCGTTTTGATGAAATCGTCATGTTTAAGCCGCTTGGTGTGCCGGAATTAACGCAAATCGTCGGGCTACTCTTAACAAGTATTACCAAACAACTTGAAGAGCAGGATATTACTCTTGTGTTTGATGAGAAATTGATACAAAAGATTGTGAATGAGGGAGCGGATGTGGAATTCGGCGCCAGACCGATGAGAAGATATATTCAGGATCACGTGGAAGATCTGATCGCGCAGGGAAAATTAAAAGATCAAGTCAAACGCGGAGACAAATTGGTAATGACGGTTGACGACGGGAACAATATTGTGTTAATACCCTTCATAAATTCATCTATCTCTGTTCCAGAATGACATGATAGCTTTTCCCAAGATGGGATGTAATTTCTGCCTTATTGTTGAGGGACAGTAATTAGAATAAAAGTCGTGTAATGCAACTACGAACATATCCAAAGGATACTCTCTTCTTTTTATGTCCATCATATGATGAAAAGGTTCAAATAATTCTTCGGGCAAAAGATCGGTTGCATTGCGCATATTTCTTCCAAATTGCAGCAACGATGTTTTATCTTTTGATCTCATCGATATATATAATGCCGATAGATGAAAAAGTGTTCTGGGATTAAATGTAGGAATTGCTACATCTGCTAAATGTCCTTCTCTAGATTCAATAACTTTTGGGTCAATCGGAAGAAGGATACCTTTATATCTTATACTTGTTGCTCCATTAGCATTATTAACAAAAAGAGAATTGAACGTATCAAGACCAATTGGGTATGCAATGTGCCTCGCTTCATGATCTAAAGAGGCAATGTCTCTCCCTGCAGGTATTGATAGTACTGTCAGATCAATGTCTCTATATGCTCCATTATTCCTAGTGACAGAAGGAACGTCAGTATTAAGGGATGCTTGACGGCCAAATAAGCCAATGAGTCTAGGATCATAGCCAGCATCCTGATAAACTCTTACAACGTCTGTAATTCTTCGTGCTACCCCCTCACAAGTAATGGGTTGCCTTTCTCTGTAAATTGGCTCTGCCTCTGATCTCATATATTCATAAATATAATAGCAAAAAATGAACAAAATATCAACCTATAGTATGATAGCTGGTGAAATTTGACTTTCCTCGGGTTGAATGAGCGGGCATAATCTGGTATACTAAGCATACTATGCCGGCTATACAACGATCAGAATTCGCGCTCGCGCTTAATCAAGTCGCCTCAGAGCGGGGTGTGGATGTTTCCGTCGTTCTCGATACGGTGAAAGCAGCGATTCTTGCAGCGTATCGAAAAGATCATCCCGACGTCGTTATCGAAGAATTTGAAGCGGAATTAAATCCGAATACCGGTGAAGCAAAAATTCTTCAGAACGGAAAAGATGTCACTCCTCCGGGATTCGGTAGGATTGCAGCCCAAACTGCCAAACAAATTATCCTACAAAAAATAAGGGAAAAAGAAAAAGAAGCGATTTTAACCGATTATCGGGATCGCATAGGAACAATCGTTAACGGAATGGTGCTTCGTTTTGCAGGTCCGAATATCATCGTAGATATTGGAAAAACAGAAGCAGTTATGCCTCCGCATGAGCAAATTCCAAATGAAAAATATAATTTGAATCAACGTCTGACTGTTTATATAGTAGAAATTAAACCGGGTATACGGGGAGATGAAATTATCGTTTCGAGAGCACATAACGGATTGCTTGAAGGATTGTTCAAGCGCGAAGTACCAGAGGTCGCGTCGGGAAGTGTGGAAATCAAAGCAATTGTCAGAGAACCCGGAAACAGAGCAAAAGTAGCGGTATACTCCAATCAGTCAGGCATTGATCCGGTCGGTTCATGCGTGGGACAAAAAGGAGTCCGTGTGCAGGCAATCATTCAGGAGTTCAACGGTCTTGAAAAGATTGATATCATCCAGTGGCAGGATGAGTCGTTGCTTTATGTAGAACAGGCTCTTTCTCCGGCAAAACATGTAACAGTAAAAATTGACGAGGAGAATAAAGTAGCCCATGTTATTGTTCCGCAGGATGAATTATCTCTCGCAATTGGGAAAGATGGACAAAATGTCCGTTTGGCTTCAAGATTGACTGGATATAGGGTAGAAATTACAGGAGTGGAAGAGGAAGCAAAAGAGATTGTAAATAGCGAAGAGCAAATTGCAGAGGGAAAAGGCGCTGAAACATCAGTTGACGTCGAGGTTGATAAACCTGAGGATCCTGATATTGAAAAAAAGACAGCGTCGGCAGAGTAATTTCTAAGTACGCTAATTTCTAATTATTCTAATAAAATCCCAAATTCTAAAGATAAAATACATTGACATGATTTGTTCATTTAGAAATTAAAGCAATTAGCTCAATTAGAAATATATGAAAAATACTATATATACTTTACAGCTATGGAAAAACCACAAAACATATCACAGTCTCACTCTACAACGAATTTTCCTCCTGTCGTAACTGTATTGGGCCATGTGGATCATGGAAAAACGACACTTCTGGACGCGATTCGAAAATCCTCTCTCGCAGAGCGGGAATTCGGTGGAATTACACAGAAGATCGGTGCGTCAAGCGTGGAAATCATGCATGATGGACAGAAACGTTTCATAACATTCATCGATACACCCGGACATGAAGCATTTACCGCTATGCGTTCACGAGGCGCTCAAGCAGCAGATATAGGTATTTTGGTTGTTTCATCTGTCGATGGTGTTATGCCGCAAACTCGTGAGGGTATTACATTATTGCAGGATGCACAGTTGCCCTTCATCGTTGCCTTAACGAAGGCTGATCTTGAAGGAAAAATGATTGAAAAAGTGAAGAAACAACTTTTGAAAGAGGGTGTGATGCTTGAAGGATTAGGCGGCGATGTTCCCTATCTGGAAGTTTCAGCAAAAACAGGACTAAACGTAAAGGAGTTATTAGGCCTCGTTTTGCTTTCGTTTGATATGCGTCAAATTTCCTCTTCTATTTCATTAGAAGCCCCATTATCGGCAATCGTCATCGAATCGAAACTGGATCCGAAGAGAGGAGCGCTCGCAACAGTGGTCGTCAAAAACGGAATGCTGCATATCAGGGATGAAGTTGTTTGTGAAGATGCCATATTCAGGGTGCGAAATCTCATCAACCCCAACGGAGAACAGGCACAAAGTGTCTCTGTAGGTCAGGCTGCCGAACTGCTTGGCATGAGTCAGGTCGTCAGTGTAGGAAGTCTCGTTACTGGTAAAGATAACCGTGAAGTGCTGGTTATACCATTTGAAGAGACCGAGCCCGCAGTCTATTCGCCGGTGAAAGATACGTCTAAGCTGCGTTTGATCATTTGCGCTGACACGCAGGGGTCTCTAGAGGCCATACAACACGCCTTGCCAAAGGAAGTGGATATTATCAGTAAAAAAACAGGGGAAGTGTCTGAAGCGGATATACTTATGGCAAAATCTACCGGGGCAATTGTTGTCAGTTTTAATACAAAAATACGGCCGAACGTACAGAAATTAGCTATAACCGAGAAGGTTCTTGCAAAAAATTACAATATTATCTATGAGATGATTGATGAAATCACCGACGTGATGGAAGGAAGGCGCCTTGCAATGGTAGAAGAGATTTATGGTACGGCTCGTGTTCTGGCTAAGTTTCCCTTCGAAAAGGCTTATGTGGCTGGGGTCAGTGTAACAGACGGTCGTATTGCGCGAGGAGACAGAGTGCGTGTCATGCGTGTAGACACTATAGTAGGTGAAGCTGTCATATCTTCGCTTCGCGTAGGAAAAGAGGTACAATCCAGAGTTGAAAAAGGTCATGAAGCCGGCGTTTTGTTGAGCGCTCCTCTTGACTTTTTACCGGGGGATGTGATATTATCTCACAGTTAATCTTATAGGATATGGATAATCAGGCATTGCAACAAATTAAAGAGATAGTTGACCGAAATGACCACGTTTCTGTTATCGTTGGGCGTAATCCGAAGATAGATGATATGGCAGCTGCTCTTGCTTTGTATCTCACGTTACAGGCTAGCGGTAAAAAGGTCGCAGTAGCTTCTGTTACAGAACCCCTGGTTGAGCATTCCTCGCTCGTCGGCATCGACAAGGTTACCACGCAATTACAAGCAAATACAGGCGGTGATTTGACGGTATCATTTCCATATAAAGAAGAAGGAGAAATTGAAAAGGTCTCATATACCATCGAAAACGGATTCTTAAACATTATCGTCAAGGCAGGAGAACAGGGGCTATCATTTACGGAGCAGGATGTCAGATACAGTTCGGGTGGAGGCGGAGGCACGGCAGGATTGCTCTTCACAGTCGGTATTTCTCGTTTATCTGATGTGCAAACATTGTATAACGCGGTAAATGATAGAAACACGACGGTTATCAATATTGATAACAAGGATCAAAACGAAAATTATGGAAATGTCGTGCTTGTCTCTCCAAAATTTTCATCTGTCAGTGAACAGGTAGCAGATTTACTGCTTTCACTCGGATATGACTTTGACCCGGATACGGCACAAAATCTTCTTATCGGTATTTCATCAGCAACGGACAATTTCCAAAGCCAAAGTACGAGTTATTTGGCATTTGAGATCGCAGCAATTCTATTGAGAAAAGGCGCAAGGAGAATCACGACAAACAATCAAGGCCAGGCGCCGGTGCAGAGAGTGCAACCTCGTCAGCCGCAGCGTCAAACGCCCGTACAGCGATCTTCGGTTCAACCTGCGCAGACTAATGATGCATGGCTGGATCAGTTACAACGAAGTGTTGACAGCAGACAGCAAAGCGAGAATATGGTAAGACAGCAACCATCACAACAGGTGCGTCCTGCACAAACGCAAACCCGAACCGCACCGGTACAGCAACCGATAACAAATCAGACTGATGACAATATGAACCCTCCGGCTGATTGGTTAACGCCAAAGGTTTACAAAGGTTCCACTAATGTATAGGTTCTAGACTAGATAAGATAAATACGTAGCTTACTTGCTTGATAGACTTCATAATATATGCTATATTTCCGTACTATGGGAAGATTTAGTAAAATAGTGGAGAGCGAAGGAAATTATCCAATGGATCGCGGAACCGCGAAAGAGCGCTACGATGCTGAGAAGAGAGGATTACCGCCGAAATGTGTATTGAGAGGCATGGATCGAAGACAAAGCTTCAAAGATAAACAGGCGGAGAAAATAGTTTATTTATTGACATGCAATAAAAATGAAGCATATAAAAGATTGGGATACGAAAATGGAGCAGCTGTATTAGCAATGCTTCGTGATTCTGCACGGCGTAAAGGGTTGATTTTGGGTACTCCTAAAGGAATTAGAAGAAGTGCATAAAAAAAAGTTTCGTTTAAAAATGCATATTATGGAATTATTTAATATAAGGAGCAATAGAATTCTACCTGTTCTTTGGGAATTCCGATTTTGATACATCTTTTTTTGATTTCTTTATTTGATATGCCCGCGGACATCCATGTATTCGAACATCCCTCTATGAACTCCCTGATTTCATGTGGAAAAACGACCCATACATCCGTACTGAACGCGAAAAAATCAGGTTTTACAACAGAACGGGGTTTATAACAAAGCGCTGCGGTTTTTATTTTTTTTGCCCCCATTACTTTTATATAGTCTTTTGCCTTTTTAATTGTTTCCCCCGAGTCGATCACTTCATCAAACAAAAGTATTTCTTCTCCGGTAATTGCGTCCGTTAATGGTTGGACAATTTTTGGCGCTTGAGATTCATGTACGTTTGTATATGATTTGATTCGTAAAGAGGAAATCTCAGGAATTCGTAAGCCGTCGGAAAGATCTCTTGCCCATGTCCATCCTCCCCGCGCCAGGGCGATGATTCTATCGAAGGATTGTCCTGATGAGCTGATTTGTTTCGCCAAGTCGAAATTGTATATGCCCATCTGCTCCCATGTAGGACAAACATACGAAATGCCATCGAATGTTGTTTGTTTTAATTGTGTTAATGCCATTGATGAGCATCTTACCATGAAACATGCGGTTTATCAATTGCGTTTTATGCATTAAATAAAACAATTACCCAAAATAGAGCGATTGCTACCGAAAGAATAAGAATTGAAACAAACGTTTTTTCTATTACTTTGTGCAGCTTAAAACCGACCAATTGATCAGCTTTTTTTATCTGACTGAAATAAAACCAGTTATATAAGCCAATGACTACGACGATCAAAAAACACACCAGATAAAAGATAATCATAGGTTTTATCCTATTCCGAGTGAGTGGCGTGGTATCATCGTATACCCCGGTCTTCTCGTTTGCCCTGATTTGGTCGTGAGTTGCGCTTCTGATTTTCCCACGGGAAGATTGTAACTGCCGATAATATTATTTTCATCCTGCTGAAGAGAGGCCGTAAAGGTAGAAGATTGTGACCTTGTGGCAATGATGGCGTTTAACCGATCTCCGATAGAAACGCCTATTTTATGTGCTGTGCCAATGCTGGGGAGGACAAACGTACTTTCGTGAGTAAGCATGTCGAGGTGAAGAGTCACATCTCCTATGTCTAAATATGTCTCCAGCGGTCCTTGTATCTTGACGGATGTTTCTATGCATCGTACCTGATCTAACGATACGGCAGTAATATTTTTTGAAAAAAACGGGCTATACGAAACATCAAGAATTTTTCGATTTGTGATCACGTATAAATGAAAGTACCAGTCTACCATAAGCTTTCCGATCAGGCTTACGGAAACAAGAAGAAATAACGAGTTTATTCCAATGAGCACTTTATATTCGGAAGGAAGAAATAGTCCTACAAAAACAAACAGTATACTCAGTATCACAAAAAACATAAGTATGATCATGCAGATCGGCATCAGAAGAATAAGGAAATGTTTTCGTTTCGCAAAAAGAAGTTTTTCTCCGGGTAATGTAAGAAAATTTCTCAACCCGTTATACATCTGCAGAAACTGTTGATCTGAAGTATTCATGTAGTTTTACAAATAGTATATAAAACCTACAAATATATATACTTTGGTAATATAATATATACTTCAAGCGCGTATGTCAATAGATTATTCTATATCTTACTCAGGCAAAAAGACCGTTGCATTTATTTGTGCTATGTGATATATAGAATATATACAGGATGGAAATACGAAGGTTACAACGAACAGGTGGTTCAAGTCTCACTATTACGCTTCCTAAAAAGTGGCTTGATGATGCGAAATTGCAGGATAAAGATCTCGTCAAAATACTTCCGGAAGGGCCGAATACATTGATTATCCAGCCCGCGAGCGCGAAGAAACAAGTCTTTAAAGCGACGATAAAGTCTGATACACTCACGAATAATATTTTGGAAAGAGAGATCCTGGCGCAGTACATTTCGGGAGTTGATGAAATTATCATCCGGAGCACGACGTCTCTTTCTGAGCAAAGAAATAAAATCAGAACTATCTGTAATAGTCTCATTGGTTTTGAGTTGGTCGATGATTCGTCCGGAGGAATTATTCTAAAAAATATATTTGATCCTGCAAAATTCCCCATGTCGGAAAATATCGAGAAAATGTTTCTTATCTCGAAATCCATGGTTTCTGATGCATTTCAGGCGCTGTTGCAAAAAGACATGATACTCGCCAAAGATCTCGTCAGCAGAGATATTGAAATAGATAAACTCTATCTGGCAATAACAAGGCAACTATATGTCAACATCAGAAATAAAGTTTCTCAAGAAGAGTCAGGGTTGCGGGAAACGGATTTTTATTACTACGGAAATGTAGCGACACAACTGGAAAGGATCGCGGATCACGCGGTAAAGATCGGGAGGATTGTGGCTTCCGCTGATAAAGAGCTTATCGTTGTGGATGAAAGACTTGTGAATGAAATCGAAAAAAAAATTATGCACCTTCTGGATACATCCGCTAAAATGGTACGAACACTTGATAAGCATCTTGCGCATACTGTTCTGGACACAAACAAGGCGATTGAAAACGCAATTTTCGCTGAAAAAAAAATCGAAGAGAAGAGATCATTTGCATGGAATCTGATCAATGACAGTTTCGACCGTTTGCGCGGGTATATCATGAATATAGCGGAAATTACGATCGATCAGGCAGTCGCGGCGTAATTCAAGGGTGGACAATAATAATAAGAACGATAGAGAGCAGCATAAGGAAAAAATTGAATGAAAGAATATCTTGCCAGAAAGAGGGAATATGTTTTTTTGATTTTCTTTCAGCACGGTGCACCTTCGCAAGCACCTGCCAGTATGAAAGCATGATCAGAAAGATAAGAAATATGAAAAATGTCTGTATGACAAAGAATGGTACAAGAAACATATTTATTCATTCATCTCTTCGATAGCATATAACGCTCGTTCAATATTCTCGGGGTGTTGCGGGAGATCAAAAATGAACGGTTCAGACACGTTCAACTGGCGAAAATCAATATATATACTTTCTATATCAAGCACATCAAAAAGTAAATTGCTTGCAATTCTTTCTACTTCATATCGAACTCCTATCTGCAGATAGACTTCTTTATAATATTCACCAATAATTTTAAAAAAGTGGCGGATAATGACCCGCTTCGTCGTTACAATATAATACGTGTAATACCAATCCATGCATGTGTATGTCCCAATGACTGCCATGAGACAGAGAAGCGCAAGGATCATATAAAAAAAAAGATAATAAGAAAATGAGGGAAAATCAAATAGAAAAAATATTATAGAAATTCCGAATAAAACGAATACAATTCCCGTATGTGTCAAAAACGTAATCAGAAGCGTAATCCAATGTTGCCGTTCAATGGAAAGAATCTTTTCGTTCGGTATTAATTCTATAAAGATAATGTCCTTTTTCCGGAATATGGTATCTTGTTGCTTCATAAGGAGGTATATGCTCCTTTCTCTTAGATGCAGTATACCACGTAGGAGGACGGAGGGGAGTTTGGAGTACAAACGGGAAATGAGGAGTGGGAATTAGTGGGATTTTAATTTCCAGGTTCCCATGACCTGGCGCATGATCGCGAATTCTCCGATATGATAACTCGTGTGATCCGCTACTAACATCATTTCTCGTAAAATTGTCTGACCGTCGCCATTTGTGATTTTCGCATACAAATCGGTTTTCTCATCAGAAACCATGTTTTTGAGTTGTTTCAAGTCCGCTTTATATTGGTTAATGGTCTTTCCCCAATCTTTTGCATGTGCCTTTTTCTTCGGATCAGGCCAATAATCCTTGGACCATTCTTTTTCCTTATATTTCGGGCTCACTATAAATTCGAGAATATCACTCTGCGTTCGTCTGATATGTTCTAATAAATCCCACGCGGAATATATGCCGTTTGAGAATGTCGTATTGATTTCGTTCATGGGAAAATCTTTCACCGCATCATCGAATGTCATGTGCGCCTGATCACCTTTCAGAAGGCGCTGCAGATGTTCACGAAGTATCCGGTCGTTTTTCATCATATATTCTTTCTCACATACTATGACTTTTTTTCAGAAATAGCAAATGGTTTGTCTGCATTGCAGGAATTGTACGAAGGGTATACGCTTCAGATTATGGAGAGACAGGAAGCATGGAATATTTTGGGTTTGCAGCCGGGAGCAAGCGGTAAAGATATTCGAGATGCGCGGAATCGTCTTGCAAGAACATATCATAGAGATCATCATCAAGATTTGTCAGACGATACTCCAATGGAGCGTGTTAATGATGCATATCATACGTTGGCAGCTCGTGGATTCAGGGCAAAAACAGAAGCGGTGAGAAGGGGTACGGGTGTTAGTATTTTTCATCCTTTTTATCCCATTGTATTTTGGTGTGACTTCGGCATTGCAGTTATAGAAGGAATGCGGGAAGAAACAGACAGAGCTTCACGTACATAAATATACACCAATAACTCATCAACTTGCATTTACTATGGGGGAGGACTAGAATCAGAGTGTATGAAAGAAGCTAGCCCTATTTCATTACAAATCGGCCGCACAATCAGTCTCGAAAACGGGACAAGAATCACTGTGAATTCTCCAAAAAGGGAATTCAAACCACTTTCTATAGCCAATCCAGGTTCAGTTGCAAAGCATGAAACGGCGCATATTATCCCTACGATTGTAGAAGGATATGGGATTATACGAGCAACAATAATACCGAATAGCACAGAAGGATATGAAGGCGCTACGTGGCCTGTGAAGCTTACTGGCGCCTCAGTATTGGGTCCAAAAGGAATGGGACATACGGGAACAAGTCATGATGAAAGAGTAGCGATGTATATGCATATTGATTTTTCTGCGGCAGAGACAGGAAGAAAGATGAATGAGGATCATCCTGAAGAGTTCAACGCAGTGGCGTCTGTGTTGCAAGACAGACAATCGATTACTGGGTATGAAGCGAAAGAAGCATTTGATTCCGTAAAGAGAATGAAGGATGAAGAAAAGGAATTACAAAATAAAGTAGATGTGACAATTACAACCAAAGACGGGGAAGAAGTAAAACATAAAAGAGTAGGAATAAGTAATGGATACGTAATCATACGCGAAAGATGGGCAAATTCACCGAACGCTCCTGAAAAATCTGATGAAGAAAAACTCGCTTCCGTACGGGATCAGTTAAAAAAGTTGCAAGAACAAAAACCGGCAGCATAGAATGGAAATTAAGAATTTTTTTGTCCGAGACTTCTGTATTCTATACGCATTCCTTCTCCGCAGTGCAATACCGTCGGTTTATCCGGGTCATCAAATCCGAACGGATGCAAAAACGATAGTCCTTCTGTTGTCAGAGACTGCTCAGGGTGATCAGATGCTGGCCTCCAATAGGCATTTACAGAGAAGTCTGGACCTTTTATTCGTATTTGCAATGTTTTATGAGCAGAAGGGAAAACAGTGACACATTCTGCTGCGCTGTCTTTTCTCTTTAGGTGTGATAAATCTGGTCTCTCTTCAATCTGCAATCTGTGGTTATTAATAGTATCATCACTATTTTCCTTCAACAACACGAATCCTGATGCACCCGGAAAAGGTGTCGTTGCAGGTGCTTTTCTGCTAAAAATTTTTTCCCACAAGACTCGTTCGGCACTCATGGTGGTGAGCTTACTGCACAAATACGTAAAAGTCAGGCTCATTCGTGCGATACTTTCTCATTCACGGGTCGATGAATACGACCTGACAGGCCATCCGACACAAAGGGAAATAGACAAGATGGGTCTTAGGTTGGCAAAGATTATAAGCGGGAATCGCACGATGCAGGTTTAGAGATATATAATGTGTTGGATAATATCTCCTGAAACGAATCTAGAAAAATGCCTACATGAATTGTTTTAGTACGATTATTGAATTGAGTAAAATAGTTGGGTTGCGTGGGGGAAACAAAACTGGTATAATATGTCTTGTTATGCCACTCGCAACAACGCAGAAACAGGAAATCATTAAAGATTTCAGAACGACAGAAGGAGACACAGGCAGCCCTGAAGTACAAATCGCACTCCTTTCGAAACGCATTGAACGACTTGCCGAACATTTGAAACAACATATCCATGATAATCACAGCAGGAGAGGACTTCTCTCAATGATCGCGAAACGACGCAGGCTCATAAATTTCTTAGAGAAAATTGATAAAGTGCGAGCGAATGGAATTTTGAAAAAAATCGGTTTGAAGAACTAAACGATAGTATTAGGTATTATGTATCACGTATTAAGTAAGACTTCTTAATACCTTATACTTAATACATAATACTGCTTCTCTTCAAAAATTCTGCTGTGATATACTAAATAAGATACATTATGACAAACAGTACAAAAAAGACCGCTTCCGTTAAGATGGATTTTGCCGGAAAAACCTTGAGTTTTGAAACCGGACATTTTGCCCCGCAGGCAACATCGTCTGTAATGGCTCGCCTTGGCGATACTGTCGTGCTCGTCACAGTGGTTGCGGGGAGAATCAGAGATGACATTGATTATTTCCCATTGAGCGTCGAGTATACTGAAAAATTATATGCAGGCGGAAGAATAAAAGGCTCCAGATGGGTGAAACGAGAAGGACGCCCGACTGATGAAGCGATTCTCATCGGCAGATTGATTGATCGGTCGATTCGACCTCTTTTTCCGAAGGATTTTAAAAATGAGGTACAGGTTGTCATCACTGTTCTCTCAGTTGACGGTGAACATGAGCCGGATATCCTCGCATTGAATGCGGTTTCAGCAGCATTGGCAATTTCTCCGATCCCATGGAATGGACCAATCGGCGCAATCAGAGTCGGAACCGCGAAAAATCCGGAAGACGGGAAGATTGAACTGGTGCTGAATCCGACAGTGGGTGAAGGACTGAATTCAGATCTGGACATCGTGGCATCGCAAAGCAAAGATTTGACTGTCATGCTGGAAGCGGGAGCGCTTCAGGTACCGGAAAGTATCGCGCATGAGGCGATCGTGGCAGCGCACGATGAAACAAGGAAAGTTATAGCATTTATTGAAGATCTCGTCAAGCAAGTAGGACAGAAAAAGATTGTCGTGGTGCCGAACGCGGTGATGGCTGCTGCTATTGAACTCGTTGAAACGTCATATAAAAAAGAAGTAGAAGCGCTTATCGCAGGTCGAGCGAACAAAGAAGGATCGGGAAACGAAACTGAAGAACTCGTCGCGAAAATTTATGAAGATGAAAAACTGAAAACACCGGCGACTGTTTTAGACAAAAAAATCATCGGGAAGGCTGTCGAATATGTGATGTTTAAGATCATCAGAAAAAACGTCGTCGAGAAAAAACAACGACCAGACGGCAGAAAACTTGATGAAATCCGTCCGCTGAATATCGAAGTCGGGATTCTCCCGCGAACACACGGATCGGCGATTTTTGAGCGCGGACTTACGCAGGCATTGTCTATTGTGACACTCGGATCGCCGAGGATGGAACAGCTTATCGAATCCGCGGAAGGTGAAGAAACCAAGAGTTATATCCATCATTATTCCGGTCCGCCGTATTCTGTCGGAGAAGCGGGGAGAATCGGAACGCCTTCGAGACGGGAAATCGGCCACGGCGCGTTGGCAGAGCGGGCATTGTTCGCAGTTATTCCGCATAAAGATAAATTTCCGTATACCATTCGGGTCGTTTCTGAAGTACTTTCACAAAATGGTTCAAGTTCTATGGCATCGACATGCGGATCAACACTCGCGCTCATGGATGCCGGCGTGCCGATTCTCAAACCGGTCGGAGGGATTTCAGTAGGGATGATGTCTATCGGAGAAAAGTATGAATTGTTAACGGATATCATCGGGTTGGAAGATTTTTCAGGTGATATGGATTTCAAAGTGGCGGGAACAGACAGGGGTATTACTGCAATTCAGCTGGATGTGAAGATTCCGGGTCTGACCGATACGCAAATGAAAGAAATTTTCGAATGCGCGCGGGTTGCCCGATTATTCATTTTGGAGAAGATGGCGGCCATTATGTCTTCCCCTCGTCCGGCGTTATCAGCATACGCGCCGAAAATTGAGACGTTACATATTCCTGTGGATAAAATTGGGGAAGTGATCGGGCCGGGTGGAAAAATCATTAAAAATATTATCGCGCAGACCGGAGCGACAGTGGATGTGGAAGACGACGGAACAGTGACTGTCTCAGGAACGAGCGATGAAGCCGTGCAGAAAGCTTATGACTGGGTCAAGGGAATTGTCCGAGAAGTCGGAGTGGGAGAAGTCTTTGAAGGTCCGGTGAAGCGTATTTTATCTTTCGGCGCATTTGTTGAATTTTTGCCCGGGAAAGAGGGTATGGTGCATGTCTCCCAAATGGCAGCAGGGTTTGTCAGGAATCCTGAGGATGTCGTGCAGGTTGGGCAAGTGGTGAAAGTACGTGTCATTCAAATTGACGAGCAGGGAAGGGTGAATCTCTCAATGCTCTTCGGTGACGATGCGAAAGCAAAGGAAAATGGCGGAGGCTCTCGGGAACCGCGTGAATTTCAACCGCGTGAATTCAGACCGAGAACTGAAGGTCGGGAACAGCATCCATTGACCAAACAATTCATGCGCGAAAACAGAGAAAAAAGACAGAATGACCGCTTTGGAGGAAGACCCCGTCGGAAAACACATATATAGTAAAATCTCAAAATTCAAATGTAACTACTAAGGGTTTGGCAAAGGTTTGTCATTTCGAACCGCGTCAGACGCGGTGAGAAATCTCCGGGGATCTCTCGCTTAGGCTCGAGATGACAGTATTTTGATATGTCCTGACCTTTTACATTCAAATATATTGTTTCAGTTACTGGAAATGTAGTATGATACATCCATGGATCCATCTGCCCAAACACACATTCAAAATCAGGATCAACCGGTGACGATAACGCAAGCGAACGGTTCCGTATCGAATGAGAAATCCGGACAGCCGCAGATACTGGTGGCGAATGCAGCGGAAGAGTCGGCAACCGCGAAAGAAAAAGGAGAATCAAATGATCAGATTCGTAAACTTGGAGAAAAAATTGATTCTGTGAAACTGCCTCCGGATTTAAAAGAAAATCTGGTGGAAAGAATTTCGCGTCTGGCCCTTCTTCGTGCGAGCGCTGGGTTTATGAGCGCAAACTATGTTCTTGAATATGAAAATACATCGACGTATATTAACTGGGTAGTCGGGTTGCCATGGAATAAGAAAAGTGAAGACATTCTGGATCTGGCGCGGGCGAGACAGGTGCTCGATAAAAATCATTATGGACTCGAGCAAATTAAAAACAGGATTTTGGATTATCTCGCGACAATTATTTTGAATTTGAAAAACGGCGGAGCAGAGGCGCTGATTCATGCGCCGATTCTTTGCCTGGTCGGATTGGCTGGGACAGGGAAAACAACGCTGGCGAAATCAGTCGCTGAAGCATTAGGGAAGCAATTTGAACGTATTCCGTTCGGAGGAATGGCGGATTCGCGGGCGCTTCGCGGTCAGTCAAGGGCGTTTCCCGACGCTGAGCCGGGAGCAGTGATAAAGCGGCTTACCCACTCGCAAACGAAAAATGGCGTTATGCTTTTGGATGAACTTGATCGTGTGACCGAGACTTCCCGGGCAGATATCATGGGCGTTTTGGTTGAGTTGCTGGATCCCGAGCAGAATTTTGCGTTTATCGATCACTATATCGATTATCCGTTTAATTTATCCAGCGTTTTGTTCGTCGCGACGGCGAATAACACGATGGCGATTTCAACAGCGGTGATGGATCGACTTGAAGTGATTCAAATGCCCTCTTATACCGATGAAGAGAAAATGGTGATCGCCGAGAAATATCTTTTCCCGAAAATCAGGAAAGATTCCGGATTACTTGAAGGCCAAATTGCGATAGATGACTCATCATGGGCTGGTGTCATCAGACCGTTAGGATTTGATTCAGGTATCCGTACGTTAGAGCGAACGATTGATGCTATATGTCGAAGAGTGGCACGGGAAATCGTCGAAGGAAAAGCGCAGTCGGTGACAATCACCCCTGATAATATTAAAGAATTCCTTCCGGCATGGTAAACGAAGTAAATTTAAAACGTAAAACATAAAATGTAAATATAAAAATATTACATAAGTAATTTTTAAGTTCTAAGTTTTACGTTTTATATTTAGAATTTATGGA
>CAZAIV010000112.1:0-12435 GCA_964485315.1 uncultured Gammaproteobacteria bacterium | reverse complement strand
GGTAATGTTTTTGTCCAGCGCTTTCCCGCCGTCGATTGGTTCTCCCAATACATTGAAAATTCGTCCCAAAGTTTCATCTCCCACAGGGACGAGAATCGGTTCTCCTGTACGCCGGACATGCATGCCTCGAACCAAACCGTCTGTCGAACCGAGTGCCAAAGCTTTCACCAGATTATCGCTGATTAAAAAGGCGACTTCCAGTGTTAATATCTGACCATTCTCAAGTGGAATAGTTAACGCTTCATTGACAAACGGTAATTCTTCCGGGAAATAGACATCGACAACCGGACCCTGAACACGAACAATTGATCCTGTATTTTTAGTTTGTTTTGTTTTCGTTTGTTCTGCCATAGCATGTTAAATATAAAATTATTTTACTTTTATATTTTCACTTTTGTATCTTATTGTCCTGCGAATGCTGATCCTGCAATATCTAATAATTCGTTTGTAATTCTTTCTTGACGCGTTTTATTATACACTAGTTTAAGATCTTCAATGATATCGTTTGCATTATCTGTGGCATTTTTCATCGCTGTCATTTGCGCAGCCTGAAATGAAGCATAGCTTTCCTGCATTGAATGGTACATGGTCATTTGGATATATCTTTTTAATAGTTCAGGAAGAATTTCTCCTGCGCTCGGCTCAAAAGATATGATAGCGCTTGTTTTCGTTATAACTGATCCTTCGGGCATTTCAACAGGCAGCAGTTGTATTACTTCGGGTTCTTGAGTGAAAACACTTTTAAACTTGGTAGTCAATATACATACATTATTTACTTTTCCTTTGAGAAAATAGTCATCAATCACTGAGAGAATCGGGTATGCCGCCGAAAACGACGGGAGCGTATTTCCAAACGGAAAAGATGCAAGAATAGTTTTCTTGCTGCGTATTGCATACGGCTCAATCTTTTTCCCAAGCGTAATGAGAAAACAATCTTTGTCTTTTATCTGTTTATGAAATTCCCGCACCAGATTCGGGACCATACTTCCGCAAAGTCCTTTATCGGGAGAAATGACAATATAAAGATCAGTTTTACTTTCATTCCCTTTTAAATAAGAATCTCTGTCTCCCGGCTCAATATTTTTTACGATTGATCGCATGACTTCAAGTAACGTATCAGCGTATGGTCTTGACGAAATGGCCGCATCCTGCGCCCGCTTCAATTTTGATGTCGCGATCATGTTCAATGCTCTTGTTGTCTTGGAAATATTCTGAGCCGTTTTGATTCTTCTCTTAAGTTGAATAATAGCTGCCATACTGAAATTTAGACTATAAAGTTCTTCTTAAATGCTTCAACTGTTTTCTTCATCTCATCCAGCGTTTCTTTATCCGGCTTTTTTCCTTGCCCTAATGTATCTAAAAGCTTCTTTGCATGCTTCTTTAAATACTCATGGAATTCACTTTCAAATTTCTGAATATTCTCTACAGACACATCGTCAGTGTATCCGCTCGTTACTGTCCAAATACTCATGATTTCTAACGGCTCAGGAAGCGGTTGGTACTGCGGCTGTTTCAGGATTTCGACCGTCCGTTTTCCTTTCTCGAGCTGCGATTTCGTTGCCGCATCGAGTTCGCTCCCGAATTGCGCGAAAACTGCAAGTTCATGATATTGTGCCAATGTAAGACGCAACATGCCTGCTACTGATTTCATTGCTCCTGTCTGCGCATTACCGCCAACACGGGAAACGGAGTTCCCTGCATTAATTGCAGGGCGTACGCCGCTATTAAAAAGGTCCGATTCTAAGAAAATCTGTCCATCGGTAATTGAAATCACATTCGTCGGAATATAAGCTGATAAATCTCCTGCCTGTGTCTCAATAATTGGCAATGCGGTGATAGACCCGTTGCCAAGTTTCTTATTAAGTTTTACTGCGCGCTCCAATAATCTGCTATGCAGGTAGAAAATATCGCCGGGATATGCCTCTCTTCCTGCCGGACGTTTGAGAACAAGTGAAAGTTGCCGGTATGCCCACGCATGCTTCGTCAAATCGTCATAAATGATTAATACGTCTCTGCCTTTTTCCAGGAAATATTCGGCAATCGCACATCCGGCATACGGAGCAAGATATTGCAGTGTTGCCTGGTCGGATGCTGAAGATGCTACGACAATAGAATAGGGAAGCGCGTCATTTTCTTTCAGGGTTTGAATTACCCGTGCGACAGTTGAATTTTTTTGACCTATCGCGACATATATGCAAATCACTCGATCCTGTTCTGATCCGATATTCTTCTGATTAATCATTGTATCAACTGCGATGGCTGTTTTCCCAAGTCCCCTATCACCTATGATAAGCTCTCGTTGTCCGCGCCCGATTGGTATCATTGCATCGATAGCCTTAATGCCTGTTTTCATGGCGATATTGACTCCTTCTCTATCAATAACACCGGCAGCAATTTTCTCAAGCGGCATAGTTTTCCCTTTTTTAATTGCCGTTTTTCCGTCAAGAGGTTCTCCTATTGGATTCACAATACGTCCCAGCATGCTATCGTCCACATTAATGCTAAGGATCTTTCCGGTACGTTTCGCAGTATCTCCCTCTCTGATCTTTTCGCCGCTTCCCATAAGAATAATCGATGCATAGTCCTCATCAAGTCCCAAGACGACACCAAGTGTCCCGTCGTCAAATGACACCTGTTCACCCACTCCTACTTTCGATAATCCTGTAACAGTGACTACTCCATCCGTATTCTTGGCAACAATTCCGATATTCTGAACGTTCTCGTCGGATGAAAAATCCATGATGTTCTTTTCTAACTGTTTTAAGATATCATTATCATTAATCATATTTTATGCATGAAAGACTTAGTCATTAAGGTCATAAGCACGTTTTACAACTCTATCAATTTTCGTTTCCAGACTATAGTCATACAGCAGATCATTGTCAAGAATCTTCATCCCGGCAAGCAAATTTTTATTAAGAACATAGATCATCTTTTTATTCGGGAATTTCAGTTCTAACTGCTTTTGTGCCGTTTCGTCAACTGCAACAGGTGAATGCACAAACACTGTATTACCCTGCACAATTTGCTTAAGCGCCTGTATATAAGCCCGCGCATCGGTCTTTTTCAGTCTTCCTATAATCAAGGCGAGTTTTTTTTGGTTCAAATTGTCTTTCTCAAATGTCTCCTTTGCCAGTTGTTTAATACGCTTCTTTGTCATAGCTTATACATTTCTTTGTAAACGCTGAATGATTTTTTCAATTATTATATTCTGGTCACTGGAGGATAGATATTCACGTAATGACTCATGTAAGATTTTCTCAATAAATGCGCCGATATTCCCCTGAATTTTTTTTTCTGTTATCCTTGCCTCTCTCTCAATCTCTTCTTTCGCATCATGTAGCGTAACTAACGTCTGTTTTTTCGCTTTATCTTGCGCCGTATGTATTATTTCTCTTGAAGACGTGTTTGCTTCATCCAAAATAAGCTTTGCGTCGTCTCTTGCATCTTTAATAATTTTCCTTCGTTCCTCCTCTGCCTTTTCAAGCGTCTCCTTAGCTATTTTAGCATCATCAATGCCTTTTTTCACCATTTCCTCACGCTTTTTCAGTATATTGAAAACAGGCTTGTATACATACCGTTTTAACAGGTAAAGAATAACTAGAAAATTAATGGCTTGTGCAAGAACAAGATACCAGTTAATGCCAAACTCTTGAAATATATTTTCCATACATTCTTACTTAAGAAATGCAAAAACCAAACCGTAAATAGCAATAGCTTCAGCGAAAGCCATCGCAACCAACATGATTGGAATAATACGACCACTTGCCTCCGGATTTCGACCGACTGCTTCAACCGCTTTCGCGCCAATAAGGCCGACTCCGACTCCCGGACCCATACCTGCAATTGCAGCGATAATACCTCCTGTGATTGTAATTGTCATACTCAGCAAATCACCTCCTCTAACTACTTATCTCCATGCGCAGGCGATGTCATAATCGCCATAAACGCCATCGTTAACATCGAAAACACCACAGCTTGAATTGTACCAACAAACAGTTCATAGAACAACACCGGAATTGGGACGATAAAGGCAAGTAAGCTGGTCGCCGAAGATATAAGCACGCTTCCTACAAAAATATTTCCGTACAACCGAAAAGAAAATGAGATAATTTTCGTAAATTCTGAAATAAGTTCCAGTAAACCTGTGTAGAGATTGAACAGGTTGAGAGAAAAAAATCTGCTCAGATAGTTCTTCAAACCCAAATATTTGATACTCATGCTGTGTGTGGCGATTAAAGAAACAAAAGCCAGCGCAAGTGTTGTGTTTAAGTCTGTTGACGTGCTTCTGAAAAGGGGAACAAACGTATTATCGTGTGTAAATCCGATTGCTCCGAGAACAGGAATGAGTTCACTCAGGTTTGCAACAACAATAAAAAAGAAAAAAGACATCATAAACGGAAAAATTTGTCTAACGTGCGCTTCCGACACTGTTTCAGTTAAATCGTAGAAAGATTGAACAATAAGCTCAACACTATTCTGAAACAAACCGGGGATCAATGTAATATTCCGGGAAACAAAGTAACAAATGAGAATCATACACGCATCGACAAAAAGAGTATTTGTAATTGTGTTCGTTATGACAAGGTGTCCAATCGAAAAAATTGATTCGGGCGCAAGAGAAGCATCCATAAAAATAGAAAAAGCGATAAAACCGCAAAATTCCTATCTTATTTTAAATTCTCTGTTTCTGTAAGTCAAGGACGGCGTCTATAGAAAGTATCTTATCAATAATAAGAGCCAGTTTATCATCGCGCGTGTTTATCTTTCCTTGCACCAGTATAACATTGTCAACTACAAGAATATTTCTATAGATTTCATATATCTTGGGGAAAACCACACACTCAATGCCGACACCTTTCTCGTCTCCAAGTGTCATAAATGCCATTTCTGCATTTGACCTCTTCGTATAGATTTTCTTTACGTTCTCTATGATTCCCCCTACTTTTACCGTATTTCCATCTTCTTCTCCTTCGAGTAATTCGATTTCATGAGTTGTATGAGGCAAAATGATCTGCAAATTTCCCATTTGCGGATGCGCTGTTAAATAGAAACCCAGAAATTCTTTTTCAAAAGCTAATTTTTCTGCTTCCGTGAAATCTTCAATATCCTCATCGATTTTTTTCATCTGCGATTTTTTTACTTCGTCTTTCAGAAGAAAAATGTCCTCAGTACCGAAAAGAGATCCCTGCCCATCAGATACCTGTTTTTTCATATCATTCGCCTTTGCCACGACATCCGGCATGGCTATTAACAAGGAAGCACGATTACCAAACGTATCGAATGCTCCCGCCTTGATAAGACTTTCTAATGTCTTCTTATTCACAGCGCTTAAATTCACGCGGGTACAGAAGTCCTGCAAACTCTGAAACTGTCCGCTACGTTTGGCATATAAAATTGACTCGATAGCCGCGGTACCGACATTTTTGACAGCAGAAAGACCAAAACGGACACTCGTATAGTTTTCAATACTGAAATCCTGTAACGATGTATTAATATCCGGAGGAAGCACGGGGACGCTAAGACGCTTGCATTCTGCAATTGCTTGCGCAATCTTTTCACTTTTCGCAGGTCCGGTTGTCCCGCGTGATTCTGCAGTAAGAAGCGCGGTCATGAATTCTGCAGGATAATGTGCTTTTAAGTAAGCAGTCCTGTATGCGATAAGCGCATAGCACGCCGCATGTGCCTTCACAAATCCATATCCGGCAAAAGGAGCGATGATCGTAAACAATTCTTTTGCTTTCTTCTCAAGAATGCCGTTTTTCACACATCCCTTCACAAACATCTCTTCCTGCTTTTTCATTTCGGCCGGAATCTTCTTTCCCATAGCTTTTCTGAATTTATCCGCGTCAAGCCATGTATATCCTGCAAGTTTAATCACCGTCAACAACACATCGTCTTGAAATGTCAAGACACCATAAGATTCTTTTAAGATGTCTTCCAAATCGGGATGGGGGTACGTAATAAGTTTTGGATTATTCTTCCGTCTAATAAACTCGGGAATATTTTGCATCGGTCCCGGACGGTAGAGAGCATTCATCGCTTGTAAGTCAAATATCGTTGTTGGCTTCAATTCCTTAATATATCTTCTCATTCCCGCAGATTCAAATTGAAATATGCCTGTTGTCTCCGCTTGCGACAAAAGATCGTATGTCTTTTTATCATCAAGAGGCAGTTTTGAAATATCGATTTCTTTTCCTTGATTGATTTTGATAAAACGCAGCGCTTCTTCTATAATTGTCAGGTTCCGAAGCCCTAAGAAGTCCATTTTTAAAAGGCCGACGCCGTCTTCCCCCACGGTATACATATCATATTGTGTCACAATTCTGTCGCCGTTTGTTTCCCGTTGTAGAGGAACATATTCTGTCAAAGGCTTATCGGAAATCACAACTCCCGCAGCGTGAACTGACGCGTGGCGGGCAACTCCTTCAAGATGTGTAGAGAGGTTAAGCAAATGTTTCGTATCCGGTTCGTTGTCATACGCTCTTTTCAAATCAGGGCTCTGTTGGAGCGCCTGTTCAATTGTCATGGCATGCCCTTGCCATCCCGGCGGAATCATCTTCGCTATCCGATCCGGCACAGCATAAGGGAGTCCTAATGCCCGCCCGACGTCTCGAACCGCACCCCGAGCTTCCATTGTTCCGAATGTTATGATTTGAGCAACTTTATCTTCGCCATATTTTTTTGTCACATAAGCAATAACTTCATCCCGCCTCGTATCTGCAAAATCTAAGTCGATATCGGGGGCAGAAGGCCGGAGCGGATTGAGAAACCGTTCGAAAGAAAGCTTAAAGAAAAAAGGGTCAACGTCAGTTATCTGTAAGATATACGCGACCACAGAACCCGCGGACGAACCGCGGCCGGGTCCCACTGAGATTCCGTGTTCTTTTGCCCATATCACAAAATCTTGAACTGTTAAAAAATACGTCTCATATCCTTTTGTAATAATGATGTCTAATTCGTATTCCACTCGCTTGCGGACTTCGTCCGTAACAGGGTTGTATCTCTTTTCAATCCTTTCGCTTACCAAGCGTCTTAAATATTCTTTCGTGGTATATCTTTCAGGAACTGAGAATTTAGGCATAACCCATCTCCCGAGAGTAATTTCCACGTGGCAGCGATTGGCTATCTTCTCCGCATTTGCTATGGAGTCAGGAGTATCAGCAAAAAGCTTTTTCATTTCTTCTTCTGACTTGAGATAAAAATCAGGAGAAGAAACCATGGAAAGTTTGCGGTTTTTATCCAAAAGTGTTTGTTGCGTCTGAATGCAAAGTAAAATTTCCTGTGCTTCAGCATCTTCTTTTCTCGTATAATGATTATCGTTTGTTGCAATAAGTGGAATACCGAGCAGTTTAGACATATTTACAAGCTTTTTATTCACTTCCTCAAGTAACGGAACATCTATATGATGTTGAATTTCAAGATAAAAATTACCTTGTCCGAAAATCTCGTTCAGTTTTTTTGCTCTTTTTTCAGCTTCGGCATCTTCGTTTCGTGTTAACGGATCGGCAACATATCCGCTGATACATGCAGAAAGACAAATAAGTCCCTCATGATACTTTTCCAATAGAGCCAAATCCGTGCGGGGCTTATAGTAGAAACCGTTTAACCAAGCTTCAGATACTATTTTCATCAGATTTTTATATCCCTGGTTATTTTCTGCAAGCAAAACTAAATGATTATATTCTTTATCCACGCCTGCTTCTTTATCGCGCAGTGAACGTTTGGCCACATAGATTTCACAACCGATGATTGGTTTGATGCCTGCTTCTTTACAGGCTTGATAGAACCAGATGGCGCCATACATGTTTCCATGGTCAGTAATTGCTAAGGCAGGCATACCAAGTTCTTTGGCATAAGCGACCATGTTTTTTACTTTTGACAACCCGTCGAGAAGTGAAAATTCGGAGTGATTATGAAGATGAACAAACGACGCCATACAGCACCCATGATAGCAGGAATTAGGAAGAAGTTCTACGTTCTATTCCAGTCTCTTTATAATGTTGCTCTTTAGCAACATACATAGCTTTGTCAGCAGAACTTATACTTTGATCAACATTACTAGGGTCAAATGGATGCATACCGATACTTGCACTTAGATTTGTTTTGCTCATAGCCTGTTTTACCTTCTCTAACCACAGTTGAGCATTTTCAAAGTCAGTCCCACGCAACAACACAACAAACTCATCTCCACCGAATCTTCCTAAATAGTCCGAGTTTCTTACTGTCCCTCTGATAAATTCCACAAAATCACTAATATATTTATCTCCAGCATTGTGTCCCTCGGTGTCATTAATTCTTTTTAATCCATCTAAATCTATAAAAACAGTTGTTGACGGATATCCTTTACCCTGTTGAATTAATCTATTCTCGAGCTTGGCTTCTTCTTTTATGTGTTTAATTAATGCATCCCTCCTATAAATACCTGTTTTCTCATCAGTTTCGTTTTTTCCGCTTTCTCTCGTCAATTCAACAGCGGTACTCAGTTGTGCCAGTCTAAAATCCGCTTCTGTAAGTTTTCTCTGTAAGCCACGCTTTTCAAGAACTTCCCTTGCTTGTGTTAAATGGGTTCTTACCTCGTTTCTCAGTTGACCAAATCTTTCTCCTGGCGGGAGTTGTGAGTTAAGTTGACTAATAGGACTATCTCCCTGTGCTTCTGACATAGTTATGTAAGTTTTTTAATCAATAATTCTTTTACCATCTGTGCGTCGACTTTTTTGCCAATAGTTCGCATGACTTGGCCGACTAAAAACATTATGACAGTTTCTTTGCCGTTTTTGTAGTCTGTTACTGCTTTTTCATTCTCTTTTAAAACGTTGTCTATTACTGCGGACAGCTCTTCTTCAGTGACTGAAACAGTCTTTCTGCTCTGTAGCATATCTTTAATCAATTCCGCGGGCAAAATCTTCTCAAAATTGACCTTTTTATTGATAATAATATTGGCGATTTGCTTTGGAGTGACAGTATAGGCTTTTCCGACCCGAACAGCCTCCTCGAAATAATCCGCCAGTATTTTCTCCCGCGTCAGAATGTCCGCATCATAAGAACTGAGGCTAAAATCTGATATAAATCGGGTTATTTTATTTTCCCGTAATTCTGGCACTAATTTACCGAGAGTGCTAATTTGTCCTTTTGCCATCCTTATAGGCGGTAAATCCGGCTCCGGAAAGTACCTATAGTCGTTCGCTTCCTCTTTCACCCGCTGAGAGACTGTTCCATTCTTCGTTTCATTCCACCCGCGAGTCTCTTGAAGGGGAATTTTACCGTCCTGGAGTAACTGTGTCTGACGGATAATTTCAAAGTCGATTGCTTTCTGGACGAACTTGAATGAATTGATGTTTTTTACCTCAACTTTATAATGGGGAAGAATCTTTTCGTCGATCGAAAGAGAGATATTCGGCTCAAGACGCATATCTCCTTTTTCCATGTCCGCGCTTGAGACTCCCAAATACCGGACGATTCTCTGTAAACGCTGCAAATACTCAACCACATCTTCAGCGCTGTGAAAGTCTGGCTCAGTTACAATTTCAACCAAAGGAACGCCGGATCGATTAAAATCTATTAACGAAGTCCCGTTTTCATTGGATATTGGATATTGATCATTGGTCATTCCAAATTGGTGAACCAATTTGGCGGTATCTTCTTCCATATGCACCCTCGTTATACCGATTCTTTTCCTATTCTTAAGTTCAATGTATCCATTCTTCCCGAAAGGCAAGTCATATTGACTGATCTGAAAGCTTTTTGGCAAATCCGGATAGAAATAGTTTTTGCGGTCGAATTTGGAGAATTCATTGATTTTACAGTTCAAAGCGAGCGCAATCATGATGCACCACTCAATAGCCTGCTTGTTCGCTACCGGCAAAGCGCCGGGCAACCCTAAACAAACCGGACACGTGTGCGTGTTCGGTTTTTGACCGAAATAATCTGGCAAGCATGAACAAAACATTTTTGAGGACGTTTTAAGTTCAACATGTACTTCAAGACCAATGATCGGAATATATTTGTTCATAAATCTTGCTTGATCATTATTACTGTTCAATAATTATTTTAGGTTTGCTTCTCCAATATTCTGTTTCTTTTTCAAGCGCATGACCCACTTGAAACAATTTTCCTTCAGAAAATTGCGGACCGAGAATTTGCACACCGACAGGCAATCCGTCGACGAATCCTGCGGGGACAGATAGTCCCGGAATTCCAACAATATTGGCGGTAACGGTAAATATGTCTGATAAATACATAGTAAGGGGCTCATCCGTTTTCGCCCCTAATTTCCATGGGGGAGTGGGAGATACTGGAGCAAGAATCACATCAACCTGCTCAAAAGCTTTTTCAAAACCTTGTACAATCATCGTCCTTACTTGCATTGCCTTTTTGTAATATGCGTCATAGTATCCGGCTGACAGGACATATGTTCCAAGCATAATTCTTCTTTTTGCCTCATCTCCGAATTGAGACCTGTCACTTCCGTAACGGATTCCGTCATATCTGGCTAGGTTTGAAGAAACCTCTGCTGTTTGAATAATATAATAAACTGCGATAGCATAATCGGAATAGGGAAGCGAGATATCGATGATTACCGCTCCCTGTTTTTCTAATACTTTTAACGCTTCTTTTGTCAATTTCTCAACTTTTGGATCAAGTCCTTTGATAAAGTATTCTTTCGGCACGCCGATTTTTACTCCTTTCACTCCTTTTTTCAAGAAGCTTAGATAGTCAGGAATCGCTTTAACCGGAGTCGTCGCGTCTTTCGGGTCATTGCCTGCAGTTACGGATAAGAAAAGTGCGTTGTCTTCAACGGTTTTGGTGAAATGTCCAATTGAATCCAATGATGAAGCCATTGCTATAACCCCGTAACGGCTGACTCTTCCATATGTCGGCTTTAAGCCGACCACATTACAAAAACTTGCCGGCAAACGGACCGATCCTCCCGTATCAGTCCCTGTCGCAGCCAAACTCATACCAGTTGTTACAGAAACAGGAGAGCCGCTTGATGATCCTCCGGGAATATATTCTAAGTTATAGGGATTCTTTGTGGGATCGAAATCCGAATTTTCACCACTTGATCCATGAGCCCAGGCGTCACAATTCGTTTTACCGACAATAACCGCTCCTGCCTCTTTTAATTTTCTTACAACTGTCCCGTCATATTGTCCAACATAGTCCCTCAGTACATTTGATGCGGCAGTTGTTCGTATTCCTTTTGTTAAAAATAAATCTTTTAACGCAATCGGAATCCCCAGAAGTGGTTTTTCAATACCTTGGGCTAATAATTCATCAGCCTTTTTGGCTTGTTGCGTCGCCTCATTTTCGGTTACGCTGATAAATGCGTTCAGACTTTCATCATGCATTTTAATCTGATTTAGACACGCTTTTGTCAGCTCAATAGCTGAAAACTGTTTTTCTTTCAGACCTATTTTAGCTTGGGTAATTGTTACATCACGAATATTCATAAAAATGGTTGTGTTTATTTTTTTTCAATTCCATAAGTTTCTTTGATAAAAAAATCCGCACCGTCCGAAAGAATTTTTATGTACGCTCCATTTTTTATCCGAATGGAATGGAATGGCTGTTTAGAAGAGATGAATCCGATATGCGCTAACAATATACGCATGAGTCCGCTATGTGTTCCAATTAAAATGGTCTTATCAGGATAAGCTACTGCAGTTTCTCTGATAAATGTAATAAGCCGGCCCACTACCTCTGCATCGTTTTCAGCGCCCGGAGAAGAGCGAACTGTTTTTCTTCTTTCTTCGGTAAGGGCGTTATATAGCCGATCAAATGCTTGAAAGTCTTCAACATATTTCCCTTCATGTTCACCGAGTCTCCTTTCGCGTAATAATTGCGTTGTTTGTACAGTAAGACTGTGCTCCAAAGCAATTATTTCCGTAGTTTCCTTAGCCCGTAGCAAGTCGGATGAGAAAGCCAAATCAAATTGAATATCTTTAAATACTTCAGCCAATTCTTTTGCTTGTTTACGACCAGTTTCATTTAATGGAATATCGGTATGCCCCTGGGCCCTGCGCTGAACATTCCACTCTGTTTCCCCGTGCCTAACGATATAAAAAGTGGTGAAATTATTCATTCTCTAAAATGCCTCCCACCTGAAACATTCCATTATGTTTATTTTTTGCACCGGCTAAAGCTTCTTCCTGTGAAAGCGACGCCTCTGCAATATCTTCGCGTAAGATATTTTCCAAACCGGTAACTTGAGAGGTCGGTTCGACATCGGTCACCGTAACTTCGTCAAGTTTTTTTACATATTCCAGAACTTCAGAAAGCTGTTTTTCGAATTTGTTAATTTCAGACGAGTTAATTTGTACATTAGCCAACTTCGCAATATGTGGGACATCGATATGCATGCGGATATTATAGCTCAATATGAAGTTTCTTCGCAATTGCATTTCTTGCCTGGTTTTCCAACGTATCATCAAG
>CAZAIV010000111.1:0-3436 GCA_964485315.1 uncultured Gammaproteobacteria bacterium | reverse complement strand
GTAATTCAGACATAACCCACGACCCGTCTTATCTCTTTCATAAATCTCTCTTTACTGAATTTTTTTGCTTGTTTTTGACAAGCTCTCGAATCAAATTTCATCCTCTCAAATTTTTTAATCGCATTAGTCAAGCTTTCAGTCGTTAATTCGTCATAAAACAAGCCTGTTTCTCGGTCTATAACTGTCTCTTGAACTCCTCCGCTTTTATACGCAATCACAGGAGTTCCCATGCTCATACTTTCAACCGGCATGATGCCAAAATCCTCATCAACGGATGCAAATAACAAAGCTTTCGCACCCGTATATAACTTCCACTTCTCCTCCTCCGTTACTTCGCCGAGAAATTCTACCGAATTGTCATGCCGAACTTGTTTTGCCCTTCCGAAACCTTGCGTGAAGGAGGGCTTCGGCATCTTCTCATCTTTCAAAGAAGATCCTGAAGCGAGTTCAGGATGACGATAAGAACTTACTAACTCGTGAAGTTCTTCTCCATACCCGGCAAATCCTTTCCCGAAAACTTTTAACTGCAGACCTAATTCCATGCAGGCTTTAATGATGAGATCAATATGCTTCGGTCTGGCCAATCGGCCTCCGGCTAGATAGTATCTAGAATTTAAAATTTGGTATCTGGAATTTTTTTTCTTATCTTCTAGATTCAAGATACTAGATTCTAGATACTGATCTACGGGCGGATAAACGACAATTGCCTCTTTACGATAGAACTTCCAAATTCGCTGTTTCACTTCCTCAGAATTAGCAATATACTGGTCAACATTCTTCGAAGCGGTAAAATCCTGCATACGTAAAATATGGCTCGCCAAATGAATAAGTCCTCGCATAAGAACATTTTTTCTGAACGATCTTGCTGTCGCATATCCGTAGAGATATCTGGGTGGCGTATGACAATAACAGATAAGTTTGGCTGATTTTTTATCAATAAAATTAGGAATATATGCTCCGGTTGCCGAAATGATAATCACATCATATCCGGTAAAATCAAAACTTTGAAAAATTGACTTCGAAAGCAGTCTGAATGGACTGATTAAGTTTGCCTTCAACGGAAAATTCTGCAGATATGATGTCCTGATATCCCAATCGGCGAAGCGATTTTTATGCGGCCCCAAAAACTGCGGCAAATAGACCGACGTATAAACAGGAGCTTCAGGATAAAGTTCATGCAGTGCCTCCAATACTTTTTCAGCGCCTCCATATTCTTTTATATAGTCATGGACTAAGGCTATTTTCATAGATATTAATAACCCAATACTACCAATATACAAATAAACAAATCAATGAAAAATATCTCAATAGACAATATTTTTCATATTCATATTCTTCATTTAATTATTGATTGGTAGTATTTGACTATTGGATTATTTGTTTATTATAGCAATCCCATTTGTCCATCCAATAATTTCCCTTTCTCTTTTCTTTCTTCTAAATCGGGGAAAACGGTAATTAATCTCTTAAGTAGACTCTTAAAACCCAACTCCTCAAATGAGTCTTCCAATCCTGCTACATTGAAATCCGCTGTTTTGCATTTCTCAACATTAAACCGAATCGGCGCATCGCAAATAATCGTAGCCAATTTCTTCGCCAAAGCCGCCTGCTCCGCATCTGTTGCCAACTGCAAACTTTGTCTCTCCGGTAAGTCGCCAACGTGCCCATATAAATTTTCAAAAGTTTGATATTTTTGTAAAAGTGTAGCCGCGGTCTTCGGACCGATACCGGTAACTCCCGGATAACCATCGGACGCATCGCCAATTAAGGCTTTGTAATCAATAAACTGCCTCGATTGCACGCCGTATTTTTCTTCCACTGCTTCCTCGTCAAATAATGCAGTCTTCGTCAAGCCTGTAATCAACATCAATACCTTCGTCTGCTGATCAACAAGCTGCAACAAATCCCGATCCCCCGTGACTATAATCGTTTCAATACTAGACGATGGATGATGGGTTATAGAAGATTGAGGTCGAAACTGGATAGTAGATGATAGATTTTCCATTTTCAAATTTCTATCTTCTTGACCTATCTTCGACTTTCTATTATCCATCGTCTCTTCACTGTCCGCGACTCTCCTTGCAATCGTGCCGATCAAATCATCCGCCTCATATCCTTCAACGCCAAACGTTTGAACGCGCATGCGATCCAAAACACGTTGGACAAAGCCAAATTGGGGAATGAAATCACTTGCCAGAGCAGGACGATGCGCGTGATATCCGACAAATAATTCCTGTCTGAATGTCGGTTTTCCTCTATCGAAACAAACTGCCAGATAATCTGGCTTCTGATCGGAAAGCAGATTTAAAAGCATGGAGAAAAATCCATAAACAGCATTGACGACCTCCCCTTTCGGATCGGTTAAAGGAGGTAACGCGTGGTAGGCCCGATGTAAAATTGCATTGCCATCAATAATAACCAGCTTTTTCATATGAATCTATTGTAGCATTTCTCTATGCAATTTGTAGGAAATTCGTTTTCTTTCGCCGTCATTCGCAGCTATACTTTCGCAACGGCAGGGGTAACTTTCGGGCCAATCAGCTTGACGAATTCATCAGCATCAAGCGTTTCTTTTTTCAATAATTCTTCCGCCAAGATATCCATTTTGTCCCGCAACTTATTAATAATCGCCAATGCCTGCTTGTACGCTATGTCTGTAATCTTTTTCACTTGTTCATCCACTTTCGCAGCCATCGCAGGAGACAAGTCGCTTTGTTCATAAATACTCTGGCGTTCCCCTTCAAAATCTATCGGTCCGAGTTCGCTCATCCCGAATTTCACCACCATCGCGCGCGCGACATGTGTTGCTTTCTCAATATCCGATCCCGCTCCCGTAGTCATTTCATGAAATACCACTTCTTCCGCAGCGCGTCCGCCGAGCATCGCGACAATCTGTTCCTGTAAATGCGTTTTCGTCTCATGCGCCCGTTCTATCGGCTCCATCATCGTGTGACCCAATGCCATTCCCCGACGGACTATGGAAATTCGGTGCACAGGGTCCAAATGGGGCATTTCCCACATAATTAAAGCATGTCCGGCCTCATGATACGCTGTCATCCGACGGTCTTCTTCTGATTGTAATTGTTTTTTCTCAGGACCGAGTTTCACTTTTGTTGCTGCTTCTTCAAGATCGGTCATGTCAATTGCTTTTTTGACTAATCGCGCAGCCAAAATTGCCGATTCGTTCAGCATATTTTCCAAATCGGCGCCGGAAAAACCGACTGTCCGTTTCGCGACCCTATCCCAGCTCACATCCGGCGCAAACGGTTTTCCTTTCGCATGAATCGCCAAAATCGCTTTTCTTCCTTCAACATCAGGTAAATCCAAAGAGACTCGTCTATCAAAGCGTCCCGGACGGACAAGCGCAGGATCCAGAACGTCAGGTCGATTCGTTGCTGCCATAACGATAACCTGCTCATTCGGAGTAAACCCGTCC